>JASHVE010000310.1 GCA_030039675.1 Acidobacteriaceae bacterium
CCTGCTTTGGATATAGCACATTGCCCTGAAGCACAGCAACATGAGAAAAGGAAAGCATTGCCGGACCGGTAGCGATCAGCACGCAGGAAGAAACACGCAGACAGGCCACGCTTCAGCAGCAGCAGCTCTCATTGCGCATCGCCTTGCGCCCCTCGAGGATCAATACGGGCAAAGCCGCCAGCGCGGCAACCGAATCAACCCAGCCGATGTGGAAGATCGCGTTGATGCCGAGCCCCACCAGTGTAATTGCAGCAAGGTAGGCGCAAGTCGCGGACTGCACTGCGTCCGCGCTGAGAGCCCGGCTCCCCGTGGTTTGCGCGGCCTTCCGCTTGAACCATGCCAGGAGCGGCATCACGATGAGGGCAGCGATCGTGATGACGATGCCGCTGCAACTCGAGGCCGGATGAATGTCCTGCCGCAGCGACAGAACCGCCACCGCCGCAACTATGCCGGCAAGAAGAAAGAGCAACACACCCGCCCAGCGTGAAGCGCTCTCCTTCGTGATCGGAAACGACGGCATAAACGAAAGCAAGACCACGCAAGCTGAGAGCAATTCCACCAGACTGTCGGCGCCGAAGGCTAAGAGCGCCGCGCTGCGGGCAGTGGCGGCGGCATACAGCGATACACCACACTCGGCCAGCATCCACGCGAGCGTGATGCCCTGAAGCCAGAGAATCGTTCTGGTCACGCGCGGTCGAGGCGTTGTGCAGGAGGGAACCTTTCCGGCGATGGGAAACAACTGATTCATCTCTTTCGTTGTTCTTTATCCAGGCCCCACAAGAGAAGGAGAATCTCCTTCAGTCCTGTTGCTGCGCTTGGCCGGTCTGTGAAATTCCGTTGCCAATCATCTGCTTCTCAGGCCTCGGAACAGCGTCGAAATTGTCGCGTCAGCCCGTTCGCGATCGAACGGGGCCTGCAAGACCACGACACGGTAAATGGCCGAGCCATAAATCAGATCGAGGACGAGTTCCCGATCCAGATTGCTGTCAACTTCCCCCCTCTTCACGGCGCGGTCAAAGATAACCCCAATGGCCTCTCTTCTTGGCTTCAAGAAGCGTTCTCGAAACAGCGAGGCAAACTCTTTGTCGCTTTGCGCCTCCGCCAAAAATTGCCGATAGATATGGCCCGTTCGGCTGGTATAGAAATTGAGGAAGGATTGCAACTGCTCCTTGAGGTCGCGTTCAGCCGAGCCCGTATCAGGATTCGGTACCGCAAGATTTATCTTGTTCAGAAAGGCGTCAAGGGCGACATATGCCTTGCTCGGCCACCATTTGTAAATGGTGGCTTTACCCACGCCTGCTCTTCTTGCGATCTCTTCGATCGTAATGTCGCGTAGAGGAGTTTCTTTCAGCAAACACAAGGTTGCCGCCAAGATAGCTTCTTTGGACTCTTCACTCCTCTGGCGGCCGCGGCTCCTTGATCTGAGGATTAACGCATTGCGGGCTCCCCCCGGTTTCGTCGTAGCCGGATCGTGCTCCAGTGGACGCTGACGCATTGACTTTCCTCCTCAAAGACTTCCCGACATATCTTCCGCCGAACGTAACGATTCGGATTGCTTCCGCGGCCGGGTCAATGTTCTGAACCTAAAGAATTTTATGAACTTCGAAGCGCGGTGGCGAACGAATTCTTGAAACTTTCGTCGCTGCTGCCGAATCGAAATTGTACATGCAATTTCCTAGACGAGTCGTCTAGTATTAAAAATCAGCCAAAAAGAGTTGCGCACGCAAACCTTTACGGGATTTTGGGAGACAGTCCATGTGGATCGTCAGACTAGCATTGAACCGGCCTTACACGTTCATCGTCATGGCGCTGGTCATCCTCATCCTGAGCCCGGTCGTGATTTTCACGACGCCCACGGACATCTTCCCCAGCATCAACATCCCCGTCGTTGCGGTGTCTTGGACGTACACGGGACTGAATCCAGAGGAGATGGAAGGGCGCGTAACCACTGTCTTTGAGCGCGTTCTGACGACGACGGTTGATAACATTCAACATATTGAATCGACCACGGTTAATGGAACCGCGATCGTCAAGATCTATCTGCAGCCAAACGCCAGCATTGACCGCGCGAATGCGCAGATCACTGCCGTTTCACAAACCATCTTGCGGCAATTGCCTCCCGGCTCTCTGCCTCCGCTCATCGTGAACTACAACGCGTCCACTGTGCCCATCCTGCAACTTGGCCTGTCAGGTAAAGGCTTGACCGAGCCGCAGTTGAATGACATCGCACTCAATTTTTTGCGCACGCAGTTGGTCACGGTTCCTGGCGCTGCGGTTCCGTATCCCTATGGCGGTAAGCAGCGCCAGGTGATGGTGAACCTGAATCCACAGTTGATGCAGGCTAAGGGGCTCTCGCCGAACGACGTGCTCACTGCTCTGGGTAATCAGAATCTCATCCTGCCCGGTGGAACGGCGAAGATGGGTCAGTTCGAATATGATGTGGACCTGAATGCTGATCTGAAAAGGGTGCAGGAGTTCAATGACCTCCCGATCAAGACGGTTGGCGACTCCGTCATCTACCTGCGCGACGTGGCCACGGTGAGCGATGGCTTTGCTCCGCAAACCAATATTGTTCGGCAGGACGGAAATCGCGGCGCCCTCGTCACCGTGCTCAAAGCCGGAGACGCCTCGACCATCGATGTGGTCAAAGGCATCCGTCAGCTTCTTCCGCGCGTAGAGCAGACGCTTCCTCCCGAGTTGCGGATTCAGCCGCTCTCTGACCAATCGATCTTTGTGCGCAGCTCCATCAACGGAGTCATCCGAGAAGCCGTGATCGCCGCCGCGCTAACCGGCCTCATGATTCTGCTGTTTCTGGGTAGCTGGCGCAGTACGCTGATCATTGCCATCTCCATTCCGCTTTCGATTCTCACGTCGGTAATTGTGCTGAGCTTTCTGCACCAGACCATCAACATCATGACGTTGGGCGGCCTGGCGCTGGCGGTGGGCATCCTCGTCGACGACGCAACCGTCACCATCGAAAACATTGAACGGCACTTTGAAGAAGGCGCCGAGCTGCACGACGGCATCCTGCAGGGCGCTGCGCAAATCGCCGTGCCGGCGTTTGTTTCAACACTGTGCATCTGCATTGTCTTTCTGCCGATGTTCTTCTTGAGCGGCGTCGCGCACTATCTATTTGTTCCGCTTGCAGAGGCGGTTATCTTCGCGATGCTGGCCTCCTACATTCTGTCGCGAACGCTGGTGCCGACGCTGGCCATGTATCTGCTCGAGGCGCACAACCATGGCGGTCCCGCGTCGCGGAGCATCTTCGCCCGTTTCCAGTCCGGTTTCGAGGAGCTGTTCGAGACTGTCCGCTCCACGTACTCTTCTGTTCTGGCGCGGCTCGTCGCGTTCCGGGTTGTCTTCGTTCCTGTGTTCTTGGCTGTTTGTGTGCTGACCTTCGCACTGATTCCATTTCTCGGGCAGGATTTCTTCCCTGCCACCGATAGCGGCCAGTTCACGCTGCATGTGCGCGCGAAGACCGGCACGCGCATCGAAGAAACCGCCCGCCTGGCCGATGAGGTGGAAAAGAGCATCCGCGCAACGATTCCACCCAGCGAGATGGATAACATTCTCGACAATATCGGCCTGCCTTACAGCAACATCAACTACATCTACAATAGCTCGGGACTTACGGGCGCGGCCGATGCGGATATTCTTGTGTCTCTCAAAGAAATGCATCATCCCACGGCGAACTACGTGCGCGAGCTTCGTGAAAAGCTGCCTAACGAGTTTCCGGGAGTCACGTTCTACTTCCTGCCGGCCGACATTGTCACGCAGATACTCAACTTCGGCCTGCCCGCGCCGATCGACATTCAGATTGACGGAGCCGACATTGCCAGCAACCAGCGCGCTGCCGAGCAGATGCTGAATGAGCTCAGGCATGTGCGCGGCATCGCCGATCTGCGCATCCAGCAGCAAGATGACTATCCGAAGTTCCATATCGACGTCGATCGCACGAAGGCATTGCAAGCTGGATATACCGAGCGCGATGTGGCGAACAGCATGCTGATTTCGCTCAGCGGCAGCTTTCAGGTGACGCCAATGTTCTATCTGAATCCGAAGAATGGCGTGTCCTATAACCTCGTAGCGCAGACTCCGCAATACGACATGCAGTCCAAGCAAGATCTTCAGAATATTCCATTGAGCAACGCCGACCAGAGCCAGAAGGGAATTCTCGCCGACGTGGCCTCGATCCAACGGACCAGCGAGCTGGGTTCGATCAATCACTACAATATTCGCCGCGTTGTTGACATATATGCTGCGGTGCAGGATCGCGACCTGGGCTCTGTGGGCCGGGATGTACAGCGTATTGTCGACGCGAACCGCAAGCTGCTTCCGCGCGGCAGCTTCGTAACGCTGCGGGGTCAATATGGCACTATGCGAACCTCCTACATCGGTCTGCTCGGCGGATTAGGCTTCGCGATTGTTCTTGTGTACCTGTTGATCGTCGTAAATTTTCAGTCGTGGCTTGACCCGTTCATCATCATCACCGCGTTGCCCGCAGCACTCGCGGGCATTGTGCTGTTTCTGTTTGTTACCCATACTTCACTCAGCGTTCCCGCCTTGATGGGCGCCATCATGTGTATGGGCGTTGCGACGGCCAACAGTATTCTCGTGATTGCCTTCGCCAAAGAGCGGCTTCTGCACCACGGCGACGCCATGATCGCGGCACTCGAAGCAGGAGCGACGCGCTTCCGGCCCGTCATCATGACGGCGCTGGCGATGATCATTGGCATGATTCCCATGGCCCTCGGTCTCGGCGATGGAGGAGAACAGAATGCTCCCTTGGGCCGCGCCGTGATTGGAGGCCTGCTCTGTGCCACGGTTGCAACCCTCGTCTTTGTGCCCTCAGTCTTCGCCCTGTTGCATGGCCGATCCGCATCCGCGGATGCACAGCCGGCAAGCAAGCCGAGTAACCAACCCATTCACGCCTCATAATGACGCACGCCAAATGGAGAAGCACAATGAACACCGTCGACACTAACCCAGTTCAAACACAAACCGGCGAAGGACCCACCGCTTCCAATCCGCGCGAGCGGCACCTGAGGTGGCTCGCGATTGCGCTGGTGGCGGCAGCGGTGGCGCTCGGAGTCGTGATCTATTCGGGCATTCATCAGCGTGCGCTGGCAGAAACTCGCTTGGGAAGTGCGACAGAGCGTGCCGCGATTACGGCGGTCGACGTCGTCCAGCCAAAATCCGGCGCTGGTCCGCAGGAGATCGTTTTGCCGGGCTATACGCAGGCGTTCAGCGATACGCCGATATATGCGCGCACGAACGGCTATCTGAAGCACTGGTATTTCGATATCGGTGCGCACGTGCAGCAAGGCCAGTTGCTCGCGGAGATCGATACTCCGGAGATCGACCAGCAGCTGGATCAGGCTCGCGCCGACCTGAAGACCGCGCAGGCCAATGAGCAATTGGCGGCAATTACTGCGGCGCGCTGGCAGAATCTCCTCAAGACGAACAGCGTTTCCAAACAGGAAACGGATCAGGCGGTGAGCGATCTGAGTGCCAAGCAGGCCATCGTCGACTCGATGACAGCCAACGTGCATCGATTGGAGCAGTTGCAGTCCTTCGAGAAAATCTACGCTCCGTTTACCGGAGTCATCACTGCAAGAAATACCGACATCGGCGCGTTGATTAACGCCGGCGCGGGCGGAGCGCCGCAGGAACTGTTTCACATGGCTGCGGTGAACAAGCTGCGCGTTTATGTGGCTCTACCCGAAGTGGACGAGAGCGCAGCGCAGAATGGAGCGAAGGCCGCGTTAACGCTCGATGAGTTTCCTGGCGAGACGTTTCAAGGCACCAT
>JASHVE010000311.1 GCA_030039675.1 Acidobacteriaceae bacterium
CTTGTGTTGAACCGTCCACTCGAGCCAGCTGCGAATCCAGGCCTTGTCTTCTGCTGAGAAGTGTTTTGCCTCCTCGGGGTCACGGGCTGGAATCATGTTGACGACGTTGTTCCATCCGCCTGTGGCAATGGATGAAATGAATGAGTATTTGAAGCCCAGATAGTCCCAGTCGCGCGGGCGGTAGCGCGTATATATCATTTCAGGCCGATGGCCATCCGCACCGCCGAGATCCCGCGAGCGCTCGGTCTGATGCGTTGCGTAGCCGGGAATGATTTCCTGGGGAGCGAACTGGTAGTTCCTGTACCAATAGTTGACATAGCGTGCGCGATCGGCTGAGACACGGTCGAAATGCAGATCGGGGAAAGGTTTGAAGCTCTCCGGCTGCTCGTCATTGCCGGTCGGATGCGGATAGCTGCCGGCGAGCCAGCTCCATGGGCCATAGAGCTGATAGGACTGGCGGCCATCAATCACGATGGACGGATCTTCTTCTCGAAGCGCATCCATGACGCGGCGCCAGCCATACCACTGCGCGTAGCTGCTGCTGCCGGGGAGATCGAGCCATGTGTAATCGAAGGAGTAGCCGGCGATTCCTGTTCGCTTGCGAAAGTCGATCAGAAGATCAATGAAATAATCCTGCAACTCGCGGGACGCGAGAGTGGCATACGAATAGCGGTCGTCACCGGATGTTGTCCCTGGATGTCTACGCTTGACGATCCAAGCGGGGTCTTTCGCATAAGGAATCGAAGGATAAACGTAGGCGAGCAATCCCACGTGCCTCTCGCGGGCGTAGGACAACATCGCAGAGACGCTTTCCGGGATCAAGTCTTTGACTGGATCCCACTCCCCTTTGCGAATCTTCTCACCGAGCCCGAGCCACAAAACATATTCCCATCCCCAGGTGTCAGCGCTCTGCGCACGATCACTGAGCTTCGAATTTGCGGGAGCATAGAGCAGTGTTTGAATACCTAATTCTGCGGCCGTATCGATGACCCGCTTATATTCGGTCCTTCCCTCTGCGGTGCCGACATCAATCTGGTAATCATTCAGGGTCCAACCCACTTCCACGCTGATTGGTTCTGGCGCGGGATCGATCAGATATGCGCGCACGCACGCGCGGTACGCTGCAATCTCGGCTTCGTCCATGCCATCGTCCGGCAGATTCTGGGGCGGAAGATGCCACTCCAGCACCATCTCTCGGGGCAAGCGGCGGCCGGTCAGACGATACGTTTCTACAGAAGCAACATCGCTTTGAAAGCGGCCCCAGGATTCCTGCCACTGCATCTCCGGCGTGTAGGCGACTGTAACCGACTGCCCGCTGCGTTGCACTTCAAGATAGGGATTTTGGATCACAAGCATTGCGCCTGTGTTACCGGACCGAAGAAAATCGCCGAAATCCTTGCCCGGAAGATGCGCACGGCTTTGCGCAATGGTTGCGCCGAATTGCGGAGTGTAGGTGGAGGGAGCAAAATCGGAGTCCACGGGATTGGAGAGGGTCAGCATCCATGGAACAACCCGGTGCACGGCGAAAGCCGAACCAGGAGCGTGAGCGACTGTTATCTGCTTGCTGATGAATGTCCAGTCCGGTTTCAGCGCATAGGTGACTTCAATTTGATAGCCGGAGAACTCGTAGCGATAAACGATGTTTTCGCCAGCGGCCTTCGTGCAGGTTGGCTGCGCGGCTTCGCTGCGAAGGACGACGCTATCGATTGCGAGTTGCCATGCATCCTGTGTCAGGGATATGCCAGCTCCGGACTCTCTGTCCTCAACTGCGAGCAGGCCGGCCGGACCAAATGTTGCGCGCAGATGTGTATTGCCGAGTTGGAGGTTATTTGCCCATAGGACAGAGGACTGCAGAAATGCAGCACAGATGAAGCTAAGCAGAATTCGAGCGCGGACCGACATAATGTCCTTACGGAACTGCGCAATTGTGGAGTGTGTCGCAAGAAACACCAGTCATCATATTCGGTGTGCGGCCATTACCCGAACTGCCGAATCGGGAGCTGTCCGAGTGATGGCCGCCGTGCCGGGTTGGATTGCTGTGAGCGGACCCTGAGTCAGAATGTGATCCTGGCTGCAAGCTGCAGATAGCGTGGGAACGCCGTGCCGCCGGTGGTCCCGAAGGCTGCGCTCGTGTCGTTGTAGTTGGCGTCCACTCCGTTCAGGTTTACGCGGTTAAACAAGTTGAATACGTCCAGGCGCAATTCCAGGTTCATGCGTTCCACCAATGCGGTGGTCTTTTTCACGGTGAAGTCCGTGTCAGCGTAACCGGGATTGCGGAACTGATCGATCTTCTCATTGCCCTCGGTGCCGGAAGCGTTGAAAGCCGGCTGAGCGAACTGCGAGTGCGTGATGACACCGGAGTCGACGATGCCCGTATATTCGTATGCTTTGCGGTTGGTCTTCTGCTTGTAGCTGGTGACATTCGGGATGTTGTAGTTGTCGCCGTCGGCAGAGTAGTTGCCGCTGTTGCCTGCGAAGGCGAAGTGTCCGGCTGTCAACTCGCTCTGATAGTTGGCTTGCGTCACCGTTACGCCTGCAGTGTCGATTAGGCTCAGCGGGTTGTTCGAAGATACAAAGAACGGATTGCCCGATTGCAGGATCGTCGTCTCGGACAGATTGAAGCCGTGGGTGAGTCTGCGCGTAAAACCATTGCCGCCGTTCCAGCCAGGGATGTCATAGCTGATGCCCATTGAAAACCGGTTTGGCGCATCCCACGGCGACGGGCTGTAAAACTGGTTGAAGTTGTAGGAAGTCCCGCCGCCCCCCACATATCCTTCGGGATAGTTGTTCCAGTCGTCTTTCGCGGCTGAACGCGTATAGGAGGCAGTGAGGAAGCTGTGTTCACCGATTTTGCCTTTCACCGCGAAGATGAAGGCGTAGTAGTTGGAATAGGCTGCGTTGAATGCGTAGTTGATGGAGCCGAAGCTGGTATTGAGCCGGGTTTGAATGCCGTCACCCGTCCACACACCGCTGGAATTGAAGGCCGGATGCTGGATCAGGTCGCCGGGGAAGATGTTCACATCTACGCCGTAGGTGGTGTTGCCTGTGTTGCCGCCCGCCGAGATGAGATTGTACCCATGCGATCCTTCATAGCCGGCACTGGCCACCAGGTTCCGCGTAAGCTGATGCTCGATTCCAGCCGACCAGTCCAGCGCATCGGGTGCGCTCATGGCCGGATTTGTTCCGCCCACACTGTTCTGCGCACCGGTGATGCCGCCTTTCGCATCGAGCGGCTGGCCGACAAACGCGGGCGCAGGGAAGCCAAACGGAACTTTATTTTGCGTTCCGTA
>JASHVE010000312.1 GCA_030039675.1 Acidobacteriaceae bacterium
GGCCCGGAAACCTTCGTGCGCAGGCTCGACGCGTTTTTTGCCGTGCCTGGCCGCTACGATGTAGGCAACGAGCCGGGATTTCTCGCGCCGTATCTTTACATCTGGGCCGGCCGCCCAGACAAAGCCGACGAACACGTCCGCGACATTATCGCCAAGAGCTATCAGGCTGGCATCAACGGTTTGCCCGGCAACGACGATTCAGGCGCAATGTCTTCGTGGTACGCATTCGGCCAAATTGGAATCTTCCCCAACGCGGGTCAGGATGTTTATCTCATCGGCAGCCCCGCCTATCCACAAACCACGCTTCACCTCGCAGGCGGCAAGAATTTCATAATCGAAACCAGGAATCTCTCGCCCGGTAATCTTTACGTCACCGCGGCGACGCTCAACGGTGAACCGCTCGATCGTGCCTGGCTGCGCCACAGTGAGATTGTCGCAGGCGGCAAACTCGTACTCACTATGGGCGGCGCTCCCAGTCAATGGGCGCAGCACGAACTACCGCCTTCCACGCCGGACCTGCATTGACGCTTGAGACCGGTCTCTCAGATGATACTTGTGCAGAACGCGAACCGAAAATTCTCCACTGATCGCCGATCCACAGTGGGCAATACGGAACAAACGATGAAAGGAACTGCCAGATGATGAAAAAGCGGATTTGGTGCACTGCGGTACTGGTCTCTTCACTGTGCGGCGCCGCATGGGCGCAATCAGCCGAGCAGATGCAGGCGATGATGAAAGCGCTGCCGGAACCGGCGCAGCAGGTCATCGACCGTCTGGGGCAGTTGAACCGGCTTCCTGCCGGCGAGTGGCACGTTCACCCCGGCGATCTTCCCCATGGCGAGAGCCCCGATCTCGATGATTCGTCGTGGCCGGCCGCAACTGTGAATAGCGAGTACCCCAGCGACGCAGTATGGTTCCGGCAACGGCTTCAGATTCCGAAGACCCTCAACGGGTACGATCTCACCGGCGCGAAGATCTGGTTTTCCTTCCAGTCGAGAACCACCGGACGTGATGGCGTCACCGAGATTGTGTATCTCGACGGCCGCCGCGTCGCCTTGGGCGAAAGCCTCGAAAAACTCGAGCTGTTCGACAACGCGAAACCGGGCGATCAGGTCCTGATCGCCGTCAAACTGCTCGCTACAACTGGCAGCAAGCGGTTTCAGGGCGCGATGGAAACTATCGATTTTTCGCCGAATCGGCCTAATCCGATGGACCTGCACGACGAGTTCGTCTCGGCTGGATTCCTCGTGCCGAGTTTTTCCAAAAATCCCGCAGCGGATGAATCGACGCTCGTGAAATCCATCGAGCAGGTCGATCTCAAGGCCCTCGACGCGGGCAATCAGGACCAGTTCGATGCCTCTCTAAAGCAATCCGAGTCGACACTCGCGTCGCTCAAGCCGCTCCTGCAGCAGGCCGCCTTCCATCTCACCGGCAATGCGCACATTGATGCGGCTTGGCTGTGGCCCTGGACTGAGACCGTCGATGTCGTAAAGCGCACCTTCGGCACTGCGCTGCAGTTGATGAGCGAGTATCCGGACTATACCTATACGCAATCGGCGGCGGCCTACAACGACTGGATGGCCGACAAATATCCCGAGATGAACGACGCTATCAAACAGCGCATTCATGAGGGACGCTGGGAAGTCGTTGGTGGCATGTGGGTCGAGCCGGACCTCAACATTCCTGACGGCGAGTCGACCGCACGCTCGATTCTCATCGGCAAGCGCTGGTTCGAGCAGCATTACGGCGTCGATGTAAAGGTCGGCTGGAACCCCGACTCCTTCGGCTATAACTGGCAGCTTCCGCAGATTTACAAAAAGTCCGGCATCGATTACTTCGTCACGCAGAAGATGAGCTGGAACGATACGAATCAACTGCCGCTCAAGCTCTTCTGGTGGGAGGCGCCCGATGGCAGCAAGGTGCTTACCTACTTCCCGCACGGCTACGGCGACCGCAACCTGGACCCCGTGCATCTCTCCGCGGAGTTGGCGCAGGCGCGCACCTTCGCGCCCGGCATGACGACCATGATGGATTTGTATGGCGTGGGCGATCACGGCGGCGGCCCAACGCGCGACATGCTCGACCAGGGCGTGCATTGGATGCAGCCGGACAAGATTGCGCCGAAGATGGAATTCGGCACCGCATATCCCTATCTCTCCTCTGTTGAGAAGCAGGTCGCACCCGACTCAAAGACTTGGAACTACAAGACCATCGCAGAAGGCTATCAATATCCGCCCGCGCCGCCCGAAGGGCAAATCTCCATCCCCACGTGGGACGACGAGTTGTACCTCGAGTTCCACCGCGGCGTATATACAACGCAGGCTAAGATGAAGCGCAATCTGCGCGAAGCTCCCGAGTGGGCGCTGAACGCGGAAAAATACGCGTCGCTCGCGTGGCTCGATGGCGACGCCTATCCGGGCGCTGAGCTCACGAACGCGTGGAAAAAGATTACCTTCAACGATTTTCACGATCTCGCTGCTGGCTCGGGAATCGCAGTGATCTACCGCGATGCGCAGAAGGATTTTGACGATGTGCATTGGGCGACCAGCGAAATCTCGCACAAGGCGCTGAACACATTGGCCTCGCACGTGGACACGAAGGTGCAGGCGGGCGTACCCGTCCTGGTCTTCAATCCGCTGGGATGGCCTCGCTCCGGCAACGTTGAAATCACAGTGCAGATGCCCAGCCCCGCTGAGGAAGTGTCTGTCCTCGACGCGCACGGAACTGTTCTTCCCTCGATGACGCTCTCGAAGAACGCGCAGACCAACAGCTTCCATCTTCTCGTTGCCGCGCATGACATTCCGTCCATGGGCTACGAAGTGTTGCGCGCAGTATCGGGTAAGCGGCCCTTCGCGAGTGATCTGAAGGTGAGCGGGACCACGCTTGAAAATGCGGATCTCCGCATCGTCGTAGACCCAAAAACCGGGTGCATCACGAGCCTCTACGACAAAAAGACAAACTTTGAAACGCTGGCTTCCGGTTCCTGCGGCAACGAACTCCAGGCCTTCAAAGACACGCCTAAGCAATACGACGCCTGGAACATCGATCCCGGCACGCTCGATCAGCCGCCCGCGCACATCACGCAGGCCGACTCCGTGCAGGTGGTCGAAAGCGGACCCATGCGCGGCGTCATTCGCGTAACCCGCACCTGGCAGAGCTCGAAGTTCGTGCAGGACATCGTTCTCTACGCCGGCAGCGATGAAGCACAAGTCATCAACGACGTCGACTGGCATGAAACGCACGTGCTGCTCAAGTCGGCCTTTGCTCTTGCCGCAACCGGTCCCTTCGCAACCTATGAAATCCCGTTCGGCTCAATTGAACGCCCCACCACGCGCAACAATAGTTTTGAAAAGGCGCGTTTTGAGGTGCCGGCGCTGCGCTGGGCCGATCTTGGCGATGGGCAGCACGGCTTCAGCCTCATCAACGATTCGAAGTTCGGCTATGATGCGGTGGGCAATCTGCTGCGTCTCACGCTGCTGCGCTCGCCCGCGTCTCCTGATCCGGACGCCGATCGCGGCCATCAACATTTCAGCTACGCACTCTATCCTCACGGCGGCGACTGGAAGCAGGCCATGACCGTTCGCCACGGCTATGAATTCAACTACAAATTGACGGCCATGCAGGTGGAAGCCCACACCGGCGCTTTACCCGAGGAGCATTCCTTCGCCGCGGTTACGCCCGATGACGTGGTTCTGACCGCGATGAAAAAGGCCGAAGACAGCGATGCGCTCATCTTCCACATGTACGAGTGGGCCGGCAAGAGCGCCAGCGTGGAGCTGACGCCCCCGCCGGGAGCAACATCCGCCGTTGAAACCAACCTGCTGGAGCAGCCCACGGGAGCGCCGCTCGCGATCAACGCGGGCCGCGTCACCCTTCCCATCCATCCCTACGAAATCCTGGCCATCCGGCTCGACTATCCCAAGTCCGCGCAGTGACCAGATTCGACGAAGCAGAGCGGCTGCGAAGGCATTTTGCCCGCAGCCGTTCAGGGCCGCGAATGATAGCATCAAATTGACTGATGCTAAATAAGAAGCTGCAAATCATTCCTCTCGGCGGTCTCGGCGAATTCGGCATGAACTGCCTGGCCGTTCGTTGGGAAGACGACATTCTTGTCATTGACGCCGGGCTCATGTTCCCTGAGACAGAGTTGCTGGGCGTCGATGTCGTCGTGCCCGACATCACTTACCTGATTGAAAACAAGCAGCATGTTCGGGCCATTTTGCTCACCCACGGCCACGAGGACCACATCGGTGGCTTGCCTTGGATCCTGAGCGAACTGAAGGTCCCGGTCTACGCCACCGAGTTCACGCTGGCTTACGTCGAAGGCAAACTCGAAGAGCACGAGATGCTCGATGAGACCGAACTGATCGAGATCGCGCCCAAGGAAAAATTCAATATTGGCCCGTTCACCATCGAGCCCATCCGTGTCACGCATTCGCTGGTGGACTGCGTCGCCCTGGCCATCGACACTCCTGCCGGCGTCATCATCCACACCGGCGACTTCAAGATCGATTTGACGCCTCTCGACGACAAGGCCTTCGACATGCATACCTTTGCCGAGTACGGCAAGCGCGGTGTGCTGGCCCTGCTGCAGGACTCCACCAACGTCGAGCGCTCGGGCTACACGCCCAGCGAGCGCGCCGTTATCCCGCGGCTCGACGAGGTCTTTGCGCGCACCAGGAAGAAGCTCTTCTTCAGTTGTTTTTCTTCGTCCATTTATCGCATCCGCATCGCGCTCGACCTGGCGCGCCAGCATGGGCGCAAGGTAGCCGTCGTCGGCCGCTCCATGGTCGACAGCACCGAGATTGCGCAGGACCTGGGCTACATCGACATTCCACCCGGACTGGTCATCAATCCAGGCCAGCTCCGCGACTACCCGCCCGAGCAGTTGATGATCCTCATCAGCGGCACGCAGGGCGAACCCATGAGCGCGCTCAGCCGCGCCGCCGTAGATAACCACAAGCATGCGCGCATCGACGCCGGCGATACCGTCGTTCTCAGCTCCCGCATCATCCCCGGCAACGAGAAGAACATCCATCGCGTCATCGATCACCTCAACCGCCGCGAGGCCGATGTGATCTGCGATGATGGCGCCAGCGGCCTCATTCACGTCAGCGGCCACGGCAGCCAGGACGAGCTGCGGCTGCTCATCAATCTCGTGCGCCCCAAGTATTTCATCCCCATGCACGGCGACTACCGCTTCCTGCGCCGTCACGCACAAATCGCCATGGAAACCGGCGCAGTCGAGCACGCGATCGTGATTGAAGATGGCGATGTGCTGGAACTCGACAGGGACGACGCGCGCAAACGCGACAAAGTGACCGCCGGGCGCGTGCTAATTGATTCCGGCTCGTCCATCGACGTGGTCGAAGACCTCGTCATCCGCGACCGGCGTATTCTTTCGGAAGATGGTGTAGTGCTTGCGGTGCTGGCCATCAACAAACGCACCGGCAAAGTGGAGCGCGCGCCTGAGGTCATCATGCGCGGCTTCGGCGGCGCCGACATCACCGATCAGGCTCGCGAAACCGTCCTCAAAACACTCGACAGCCTCAGCTCCGAGCAAAAGAGCGACTACGGTATGGTCAATGAAAAGGTGCGCGTGGAGTTGAAGCGCAGCATCCAGAAAGCCACCGGCCGCCGGCCCATGATCATGCCGGTGATTCTCGAAATCTGAAGTTTATTTAGAAGGCTTTCAAAGTCCCGGTGCCGAGGGATGCACGGAACTCCGCACCGTTGACGGCGTTTTGCTGTCAGCCTGTTTCAAGGGCATGGAAGCCGCCCCGATCTTCGACAGTCCATTTCCTGATGGAGCCGGCAGCTTGATCGTCTGCAGCCGAAATGTGTTTTTTCCCGTGGGCAGCATCGCCAGCGGAACCGGCGTGCGGCGCACCCGGCCGTGAAAGATCTTCGACTCAAGCCAATCGCACAGCCGCGGATCGCGAATCTCTGGCTGCCCATGCCAGAACTCCGGCGGCAGCTCGCAATGAATATGCAGGTGGCCCAGAACCAGCTCGATACTCTGAATATCTTTGGGAAATTTCCGCCGGACATTCCGCGCGCCCACGTAAAGGCCCACTACCTCGCGTCCGGCACAATGCGTTCTTACCACCATGGCTCTTCTCCGTTCTGTCTACGTGTCGGATGAAACCAATTAGAGGCCCGTTACAGGAAAACGCTGCATTCAGAACTCGACCGTAAATAAAAGCGAAAAACGACTCCCAAAAGTTCACCGCATAATTGCTTTGTCATCCTGAGCGGAGTTTGGCCGTTTTTGGGCCAAACGGAGCCGAAGGACCTGCGGTTGTTTTTCGGCGAACTTCGGAGACACCACACTAGTTCCGTGCGCAAGGAAGCATCCGCGCACACTAATGTCTCTGAATCGTGAGCCGAAGGTAGAAGTTTGTCAAGGGGGTATAAAGCGGCCTGTCCTTGCTGCAGTAAACTTTCGGCATGCAGGCCGCCCTATGCGGAGAGAAGATGTTAGGCTTCGGCCCTCTGGGCGCGAGAGGGAGAATGGGTAGAAGCCACCGGAAACTTTCCTGCGTTGTTATGGCCTGCGGGCCAGGCCGCAGAGCGATTCGGCAGTGTGCGCTTAACAATGAATACCTCGCCTAGTGAAAGCCGCGCATTGCCTTCTAGATCAATGAAGCCGGTCTTGTGCTCTTTGCACAGGGCTTGCGCCTCAGGCGACAGATATGGAGCAATAATGACCGGCATTGCGTCTGCATTGCCACGGCCTGCGCTATTGTGCAACTCCTCGAGCGCCGACCGCACGCACCCCGGCTGCCCGTCGATCTGGACGTCGCAGGCTAGCGTATGCCCGTGTCCGCACACGTCAACGTAAGCCGTCAAGCCGTGCTCTGGCGAGGCGCGCCGAATCTCCTTCACCTTGATCGTCGAGACCTCCCCGAGCACCGCCTTCAATGCGGCTGCTGCACGGAGTTCCAGATGGTGTTTTGCATCGCTCGTCTTCATTGGGGCAGCTCCTTAGCCGCGATCCGGCCGTTGTAGAAGTCTTTTTGAGATATACAAATCCTGCTCGTTGCTTGCGTCGATTCCTCGCGCTGGTTAATTCGGTAACCTCGAGTCTGCCAGTACACTTTCCGTCCGGTCGCTGTCCGCGGCAGGCGAGTCAGCCGTTCTTCGTGCGCGCGTGTGTCGATTCAAGGCAGCCGGCCCGAGGATGAAAGAGTTTTCTCCCGACGGAATCATGGCCAGTGGCATCGAACTCCGGCATCCCTTGCCTTGAAACTGTTTCGATTCCAGCCAGTCGCAGAGCCGGGGATCGTGAATTTCGGGGTGCCCATTCCAGAAAAGCGGCGTCAGCCCGCATTGAATACGCAGATGATCCAGTTGCAGGTCTATCGCCGCAATGTTCCGGGGAAAATAACGCCGGACATTATTTACGCCAACATACAATCCGGTCACCCTGTGTCCGTTGCACTGAGATTTCACCACCATAACTTCCTCCATGGAGACGCCACTGAAGATCGTTCAACAACGTTGAGCCAAGGCGACCCGTCCTGCTGGACCGATTCTCCAGCATGTCCAGTACTTCGGCGTCAGGCAAGGTGGAATTTTCTTCGTGGAAAAGACCACATTGGAATCCGCGCTTCCGTTCAACATCGGGGAAACGCAGCGGGGAGAAAGAGGTGACAGACACGAAATCGCAACATCATCGGAGCGAGAATGCAAGAAAAGAGAAGACAAACCAACGCCTGCTCTCGGCAGCGGTCAAACAGGCAATTGAACATCGACTCATTGAGCCTGGGGTTGAGTCATCCGAAGTCGGCTGCGTTCGTCAGAGATGCCATGCAGCCTGCCTGGGGGACGCGTGCTACTCACGATGGCTTTGTGCAGCTTTCAGCACGTCAGATGCGTTGACTTTGTGTTTGAGTTGCCTGAACCGCGAAATCAAAACGAACTCTTTCGCCGTTCACTCAAGCATTCCCAAACCAAATTGAAGGAAAGCTCCAAGATCACTTCGGTGTGCGTCTCTTCGCCCGCACTCCATTTCCCTTGCTCTACTGCCCCGATATTGACGCTATTCCGGTAACTTGTCAAGGCATGCTGGGTGAAAGCTCGCATAATCTTGGAGGAAATATTTGCTATAGTTTTAGTCAATCGATTAACCAATCTTGCCGGGATAACTTGCCTCCGCCAGCCCGGTAGTGTGGCAGACTCAGAAGGTCGGTGAGGGCTCGTTTATGCATCGCAGAGAATTTATCGGGTTGGCGTCGGCCGCCACCCTGGCTACGCAACTGCCGGCCGCTGGAATGCACGACAATCCGTCGCCGACACCTCTCAAACCCATGGATTTGGGACTTCTGATCGCGCCTTTCCCAGATCAGGAAGAACGCATTCGCCGCGTGCACGAACTTGGCTTTACCAATTGCTTCCTCTCGCTTGATGGCTATCTCAATCATTTCACTCCTAACTTAGCCAATGAGTTAGGTGACTTATTGAATAAGTTCGGTCTTGTTGCAACAACGGTGGAGGTCGTAGGCCCGCAGCCGCTCGTGTGGGATTTCTTGCGCGGGCCATCCACCATCGGACTTATTCCTCCCGCCACGCGCTCGGCGCGCATCGACGCGCTTCGCCAGGTCTCCGACTTTGCAAAACTGCTCGGCATCCCGCAGGTACAGACGCATTGCGGCTTTATACCCGAGAACCCAGCCGACCCTCTCTACGTAGAAGGTGTCCAGGCCATTCGCACGGTCGCGCAACACTGTCGCGAAAATGGACAATATTTCCTTATGGAAACTGGCCAGGAAACCCCCACTACCATGTCGCGCATGATCCGCGACGTCGCAATGCCGAACCTCGCCGTCGGTCTCGATACGGCCAATCTGATTCTTTATGGGAAAGCAAATCCCGTTGACGCCGTTGACATCCTCGGCCCTCATATCCGCAGCATCCACGCCAAAGACGGTCGCTGGCCCACCGATCCCGACAAGCTCGGCCAGGAGGTTCTGATCGGCACCGGCCTGGTGGACTTCCGGCAGGTCTTCACGAAACTGCATCGCCTCGGCTACAGCGGCGCCGTAACCATCGAGCGCGAAACCTCGGGGCCGCAGCAGATTGAAGATGTGCGCCAGGAAAAGATCTATCTGGAGCGCATTCTCCGCGAGGTCCTCGCCTGAGAGGCTGCGTTACCACTCTTGTTCTCTATATTGGGTGGGGAACAAAATTCCGTTCATCCGTTGAAAAGAAAGGGCCGTCATGAACCGACGGGAGTTTTTCCATACCGCAACCGGAGCGGCCTCTGGACTGCTGCTTCTCAAGCCGGGCGCCGCCTTTGGTTACGGCGCCAACTCTGCCGTGCGCCTTGGTCTGCTCGGCTGCGGCAACCGCGGCACGCATGTAGCCACTTCGTTCGCACAGAACACAGCGGCCCAGGTCGTCGCGCTCGCCGACATCTTCCCTGACCAGCTTGAAGCTGGCCACGCGCATTTTAATGCGCTCAACACGAGCCTCGGCCATCCCGCCATCGATGGCAATCTCTTGTTTCATGGCCCGCACGCCTATGAACAGCTCGCCGGTTCGACGGGTGTCGATCTCATTCAGATCTCCACGCCGCCTTTCTTTCACGTTCAGCATCTTGAAGCCGCTGTCGCCGCCGGCAAGCACGTCTATTGCGAAAAGCCCGTCGGCATTGATGCCGCGCAGGCCCGCCACGCGCTGGAGATCGCGAAGCGCGTCAGGCCGACGCAAAGCGTCGACGTCGGCTTCCAGTGCCGCAGCGCTCCGCCCATCGCCGCGATAGCTCAGAAGATCCAGGCTGGTGCTCTCGGAAAAATCGCTGCTATCACCGCCTACTACTTCGCTCCGGCATCCGTAGAGAAACCCTCCTCCGGCGCATCCGCCGACGAGCACCGTCTGCGCAACTGGCTCTGGGACCGCGCTCTCTCCGGCGACATCCTCGTCGAGCAGAACATCCACATCATCGATCTGTGCAACTGGTTGCTCGGCGCGCATCCGCTCAAGGCGACGGCCACCGGTGGCCGCAACATCCTCACCCACGCAGGCGACTGCTGGGATAACTACCAGGTGGATTTCACGTATCCTAATGATGTCCGCGCTTCCTTTTCGTCTACGCAGTTCGGCAGCTACGGGCTCTTTGAAGCCGGCCTGCGCCTCTTCGGAGCCGAAGGCGCCGCAACTATTCCGTATGCGGGCCCGGTGCAGATTATCGGTGCTCAACCTTGGGCGTGGACGGAATCAATGACTGCGTCTGCAGCTCAAGGAAAGTTCGCCGCCAACGGCGCCTTTGAAGACAACCTCGCCTTCGCCGATCGCGACAAGGAGCGCACCTTCATTGACAGCATCGTCTCCGGCCCCGCGCACAACCAGATTGCCGCAGGCGTCGAAACTGCGCTCAGCTGCATGTTAGGCCGCATGGCGGGCTATCATCAGCGCGAGGTTGCATGGGAGAATCTGCTGGCGCACGGCGAAAAGTACAAACTCGGCATGAACCTGGAGCAGTTTGAAACAACCGCAAGTTACAGCGGTTCCTGAGTTGCCATATCCCGGAACCGCCAAGGCTGAGTGGCTTTTTCCTCAAGAAAAAGCCGTCTTGCATTTGAACAACGAGGGCACGGTTACTCGGGAACCGCTCTACAGCATTTTCGGAATTACTGTAGATCGAAAGCATGAACTCAAGTGGCTTTTTCATCAAGAAAAAGCCACCTTTCACTGCTCTCAAAATGTCTATATGTATTCCGAAAATGCTCTAGCGGCGAAGCCGCCTCGAAGGCTCGTCAGAAAAGATCTGGCCGTCGCGGATCATCACCACGCGATGCGCAAACTCGGCAATATCGGGCTCATGTGTCACCAGCACAATCGTGTTGCCGCGCGCGTGAAGCTGATCGAATAGTGTCATGATCTCATTGCCGGTCTTCGAGTCCAGGTTTCCGGTAGGTTCGTCGGCCAGAATGATCGATGGATTATTGACCAGCGCGCGCGCAATAGCCACGCGCTGACGCTGTCCGCCGGAGAGCTCATTGGGCTTGTGCATCATGCGCGACTCGAGGCCCACGCTGGTGAGCGATTGCTTCGCGCGCTCGATGCGCTGTGCTGCGGGCGTGCCGTTGTAAATCAGCGGCAGCTCCACGTTGTGCAGCGACGTGGCGCGGGCCAGCAGGTTGAAGGTCTGAAAAACGAATCCAATTTCCTTGTTGCGGATACGCGCCAGCTGATCATCGTCGAGATCGCTCACCAGCTGGCCGTTGAGCCAGTAGCGGCCCTTCGACGGCGTGTCCAGACAGCCGATCAGATTCATCAGCGTCGACTTGCCTGAGCCCGAAGGCCCCATGATCGCCACATATTCGTTGTGACGGATGCGCAGCGAGACGCCGCGTAGCGCTTGCACCTGCTGCTCGGAACCCATGTCGTACGTGCGCCACAGGTCCTCTACCACGATCACATCGTCCGCAGGCAACGTTGCGGCTTGCGCAGAGCTCTCGGTGATGATGCTGTTCAGAGCCATCCGAATCTCATCCTTTTGTCCAAGCCCATCTTTTGCACGGATCAAACTGCGTTTTGCAGTCTGCAAATCCTGCCCTGAGAGTAGTCGAAGCAAACCTGCTTTTCAATGATCCCGTTCCCCGGAACGCTACGAACTGCTGCCCGTCGTCGATACCACCGCGGGCGACTTATCTCGCTTCAGCAGCGAGCCGCCTTTCAGCACCCGCAATGTTTTGTAAGGCCCGGTGACGATCTCCTCACCCGCACTCAGCCCCGAGAGCACCTCAATATCAGTTGCGCCCGTGATCCCTGTTGCAACCGGGATGAACTTCGCGCGCAGCCGGCCATTGGGGTCCTTGTCCACCACGAACACGCCCTGCACCTCGTGGGATTTCGTTCCTTCACCGTCGCTCGAACCATTCCCCGAGTTCATAGACGCAGCCTGCACTCCGCCGCTTCCGCTCTTCTCCTTGTCCATCGCCGGATCGTGCATCGTCAGCGCCTGAATCGGCAGCGACAGCACGTTCGACTTATGCGCGGTCGTAACCTTCGCCGTGCAGGAGAGCCCCGGCCGCAGCTCGTCCGAGGGGCTGGTCAGCGTAACCACCACCTTGAAGTCCTTCGCCTCTTCGGTGCCCGTCGTCGATTGCGAAGTCGCGATTCCCGTTGAGCGCAGCAGCGCCTGGTCGCCCACCAGTGTTACGGTTCCCTTGAAAACCTTGCCCGGCAGCGCATCCACCGTGACGTCCGCAGGCTGACCCAGCTCGATGTTGACGATGTCTGTCTCGTCCACCTTCACTTCCGCCGTCACCACGCTCATGTCGGCCAATGTCATAAACGTGGAGCCCTCGGTGTTCTGAATGCCTTCCACAACAGTCTCGCCTTCGCGCACCGGTTCGTTGGTTACGATGCCGTCAAACGGCGCGATGGCCTGCGTCAAATCGAGTGCATTTTTGTTGGCCTGCAGCGTAGCCACGGCGGTTTGCAGGTGTCCGCGCGCCGAATCCGTATTCGCCTTTGCCTGGTTCACGCCGGCCACTGCTTGAGCTACTGAAGCCACGTCGAGATCGTACGCGGCCTTTTTCGCGTCATAGTCCTGTTTGGCCATGATGCCGTCTTTGTAAAGCGCCTGCGCCCGGGCCCAGTCCAGCTTCTTCTGTTCCAGGTCGGCGTTCGCGTGCTCCAGGTTGGCCTCGGCTGTTTTTTCTGCAGCGATATAGGAGGCAATGTCGGTCTTTGCGGCGGCAATCGCGGCTTCCTGCCCAGTCACCTGTGCCTCTTGCGCCACGTCCTCCACGGTGGCCACCAGCTGGCCCTTCTTCACGTGGTCGCCCTCTTTGACGTAAAGATGAGTGATGCGTCCCATGGCCGTGGCGCCGAGGTTCACATAGGTTTTTGGCTTGATCTGTCCGGTCCCGCTCACAATCGTGGTCAGATCCTCGCGCACCACGTGCGCGGTCATCACCTTGGTGTAGCCGGACTGCTGCTTCACCACCATGAAAGTTACAAGTCCCGCGGCCACCAGCACGGCCAGAACAATCAGCAGAATCTTCTTCATACGTTTCTGAGTCCGGGTCTCTTCCCTCCAGTGTACGCAATTCCGGCCTGAACGGTTCCAGGCCGCTTTGAGAAGCGGCAAGAATCGCTCGTAGGCAGGCATGCTGAACGTGAATCACTGAGGACCGGTCGCAAATCACCTTCCGCGGGAGAATTCCGCCTCAATCATTGGTTTTCTCCCGGTTCTACTGCCTCTTTCGACGCTTTGCCGATTACTTTCGCTGCCTCAAGGCGTCCAACAGGCAAGCATCTACGCACGGAGCCTTGCTCGAGCCCTTCCGGGACCCGTAGAATAAGGGATCGCAGGAGTTTTCCAGGCCATGGCGTTCAACACTCGTCTTCTCGCCTCCATATTAGGTTGCGGCTTGGTTTCGATGACCGCACCAGCCCTCTTCGCCAAGCAGCCGCCCGCTCCGTCCCAGCAGGCGTCCGGCCAAAACCAGAGTCAGGATCAGAGCCAGGATCAGAGCCAGGATCAGGACCAGCAGGATCCGCTCCACCGCCAGCGCTCCGATCAAGAGAGGTACAAGGCCCAGAAAGCTCTCCGCCAGGAGTTGAAGGGAACCTATAAGACCTGGTTGAACGAGGAAGTGCCCTACATCATCACCGACGAAGAACGCAAAGCCTTCCTCAGCCTGAGCAACGACGAAGAGCGCGATGCCTTTATTGAAG
>JASHVE010000313.1 GCA_030039675.1 Acidobacteriaceae bacterium
GACGAAACGTCCCCGGCGAGGCGATCGACCATCTTTGAGTAACCGGGAAACTCAGTGCCATGGGTGGTCTCGTCATAGGGAGTGGGCGAGATCAGCGTCAGCGCGGCATCAGGCGCGGCCTGCCGAATCGCTCGCAGCAACGCGCTATATCGCGTCTCGAAATCGGCATCGATCTGATCGGGCGATCCGTAGCCCCAGCCGCCGTCGTTCATGCCCAGCATCACAGTGACCATACCTGGCTCATACGGTTTCACGTCGCGCGCTACCCGCTCAGCCATCGAGCCCGCATATCCTCCTGCCGCTGTATCGCCGGGAACGCCTGCATTCACAAAGCGAATGTGCATCTGGGGATACCGCGTGAGCACGAACTCTTCCACGTCTCTGGTGTAGTGCCGCTGTGCGGTAATGCTGTCGCCGTAGAATACGACTGTTTCGCCGTCCTTAAGCGCGAACGACTGAGCAGTAGTTACGGCCGCGCAAGTAGCGAATATGGTGGAAGCCAATGCGGCTGCCGTTCTGCGCTTCCAAATCTTCGCGTCACACGGAATCATGGCTGGTCTCCCATCGCCGCATAGCGCGGCGCACCCAACTGCGCGCGCACCGCGCCGCCCAGCATCGCGGCATTCTGGAACCCGGTCCATTCCTTGAGCAGCCGGCCATCCATTGTGGAGAGCCGGATTACTCCCGGCGTTCGTCCATGGTGCACAAACCGGATCTCGGGCGCGTCCAGATCGAGCAGGGCATTCGCCAGCGCTGAAGCCTGCTGAGGCAAGGGGTTTTCCACTTCGCGAAGATGCACGGTCACGGACAGCGCGCCGTTATATTGCGCAGCCAGGCTGCGCAGTACCATTAACTGTGCGCGAGAGGCGGAGGCAAGCAGGCCGTCCGAATCCAGAGCAAAGTCCACCGTTGCATCGAGCCGAAGCGAGATTTCCGCCGCTTCCGGCGCCCAGCCTTTCTCGAGCGTCGATCCCTTTTCCAGTCCCACGGCCTGAAGCGATTCGAGAGTTGCGGCGCTCTTATCGCCAACGGTAAAGCGGGCATCGCCTCCGCCGGTGAAGCGATAGGCATTCGCCGCAGGTGCAAACTGGGCGTTGGTCTGGTAGAAAAGCGGCGCGCCCGACTCGATGCGGTTCCCGGTGAAAATAACGGGCGCATCACCCGTATTGGCATCGTCTACGACGGCCGCCGCCGTAGCTACCGGTGGATTCCAGAGAAATGAATTATGCTCCATGCGCAGGCCTCGAATCACGCCGCCATTCCACGTATGCAGATAGACTGCGCCCTGCAGCGCAGCAAGCCGCGGACTCTGCGCGTTTGCAATGCACAGGTTGTCGCGCACCACGCTCTCGCTCGTCACGTAACCGGCTGCGAAGACCGCAATGCAATAGCCCTGCGTGTCGTGCGCATAGTTCCGTTCTACCGTGTTGCGCGTGTTATTCCAGTCGATATCGTAGGCGCCGCCGTCAACGCCCGGACTATCGGTAAGGAATGCTTCGTTATCGCGCACCGTGCAGTCGGTGCAGGTCCAGGTCCAGATGGCGTTGGGCGTGCCGATGGTCTCGGTGGGTTGCATGCCGGTCTCCCAGGCTGTACTGGTCTCAATAAGACCATCGGAGTCGCGGAAGAGCACGATGCCGTCGCCCTGCACATCGTGCACGCTTGAGTTGCGCACCGTCACATGCTGGTTCAGAGGCATATCCATGCCGAAGTTTCCGCCGCCGATCAGAATCCCCGCCCACTGATTGGTGTGAGCGGCAACCACTCCATCTAGAAGAACGTCATTGAAGGATACGTTGCGGCTGCTCGCGCCAACCACTACCAGCCCATTGTCTTTGCTCTTCATCGTGCCGCCTTCGACGTTGTGAACCGATAGATTCTTGAGCCAGATGTGGTGCAGGGTTCCTTTGTCGCCGCTGATGAAGATGCCGTAGGTGCTGCCGCCGGAGAGATCGAGCGAGTCGATCTGCCAGTACTCCTGGTTGAAAAGAGCCAGCGCCTGGCGATCGGAGGAGTCCGCAACGATCTTCGGCCGCGGACCTTCGCCGAAGGCTGTCAGGCGAATGGGTTTTCCGTCATTACCGGAACCCTGCGGAGCAAACGAGCCGTGACAAGTCGTGCCGCGGGCGAATGCGATGCGGTCTCCAGGCGCAAAAGGATGAGCCTGCGCCGCTTCGAGATTATTCCACGGATGTGTACGCGAGCCGTCACCGGCCAGGGATGCGGAGCAGTCGATGAAATACGCGTGCGACGTTGCGGAGGAGGCGCTCTGCGCAGACGCAAGCGCATGAGGCGCCAGGAGAAGAGCCAGCCAAATTGCCGCTGTGCCGGCGAAGCCGTGCAGTCGAGCCGACGCAGACAGAGCGTGGTCAGGCAGGAGGTGAACCATGAAAACAAGCTCCTGGAAAAGGCGGCAAAAGCGCATCGCGCCGCAGAGGATATAGTAGAAGGCAGCGCCGGGTTACCAGGCGCTGCCTCGGTACTGAATTTAAAAACAGAACTGCAATTTAGAAAAGTACCTTCACCGCAAGCTGCGCCTCACGATCGGAGCCAGACAACACGCTGTTGATCTGCCCGAACGTGCCGCTGTTGAAGTTGGAATCGGGATTCGACAGGTGCACGGTGTTCGATGTGTTGAAGGCTTCTGCGCGGATGTCCAGCGTGTACCGTTCCCGGATCTTGAAGTCCTTGGCCAGCGAAGAGTCGAGGTTCACGTAAGCCGGCCCGGTCACCAGGTTGCGGCCCGCGTCGCCTGGGAGGAAGGACTGACCGGCCAGACTCGAAGGCACGGTGAAGGCCGCAGTGTTGAACCAGTGATAAATGCTCCGCTGGCTGCGTGGGATAGTTGGATTGCCAGTCACGTCGGGCCGCAGGCCGGGCAGGATTGAAGCCGGGTTTGTTCCACGAATGATGTTTACCGGAGTGCCTGAGTGAGCGATGAAGATGGGACTGTAGCGCCATCCGCCTAGAATCGCGTTGGGTATGCGGCCCCAGTTGGAACCCCACCGCTGCCCTCTGCCGACCGGCAGGACGAAGGCTCCGCTGAAGACAAGATTGCTGCGCTCGTCGAAGTCGCCGTTTGCGTATTCTGACTTCAGATCATAGGGATTCTGCGGGCTATCGTTATTCACGTGGCCAAGATTGAAGGGCGCGGGGCCGTTGTCGAGGCTGTGGCTCCAGGTGTAGCTGAGCAGAAAACTCGTATTGCGCGAGGTCTGCTTGGTGACCTTCACCTGCATTGCGTTATAGCTGCTGATCCCTGAGTCCGTCAGGTACTGGATATTGCCGAGCGACGTGGTGAGCAGGTTGTTGTAGTTATTGGCGGAACTGGCGGGATTTGCATTGATGTCGCCGATCTCATACGAAAGGTGCCTGGAAAAAGAGCCCACCCAGCCAAGTTCGAACGAGGTGGTTTTCGTGATCTGCTCCTGGAGGGTGAGGCTGAAGGAGCCGACGGTGCCGCTTTTCATCCTCGGATTGATCGCATACGTCGTTTCCAGGTTACCGTTGACCACTGTGGAAGGAACGATGGCGCCACCGCCCGCAGGGGGAAGGTTGATTGCGGTACTGCGGGCGACACCCGAATCCAGTTCATATTCCCACGGCGCAGAGGTGCAGCTTGAGCAGGGACCGTCGTAAACCCAGTCGGTGTACTGCGCCTGGCGGGCGAAAGGATAGTTCTGGGTGAGAATGTCCTCGCGGCCATCGTTCTCCGGCGAGTAGAAGATGGCGCCGCCAGCGCGAATTACGGTCCTGGGGTCCAACTGGAAGTCGAAACCGAAGCGCGGCGAGAAATCGTTCTTGCGACCGAACACCAGCGAATCGGAGTTGTCTCCGCGTCCGGCTACCAGGATGTTGCCGCTGGCCAGATCGTAGTTGGAGATGTTGTTATTGGCCTCGGTCCAGGGGTTCTGGTACTCGTAGCGCAGACCATAGTTGATCGTGATCCGCGGCGTCACCTTGAACGAATCCTGGGCAAAGTAATCCAGGTTCCAGCTCTTGGTGTGCGGGTTGGTCAATTGCAGGCCGATATCGACGTCGGTTGGCAGACCGAGAACCAGATCGGCAATATCTGATCCGCCTGCCCAGTTATAGGCGCCGGGAATGTAGGTGTAGTAGAAGTTCGAGGTCTCGGCGTAACCGTAGCTGTCGAAGTAATCGAAGCCGGTGGGAAATAGCGAAAAGTTGGGGTGGGAATTGAGCAGGCGCAGATCGCCGCCAAACTTGAACTCATGGCGTCCCCGGGTCCACGTGAAGTTATCGGTGATCTGATAGTTCTGGTCATTGACGTGGTATGGCTTATAGGTCGACCCTCCGGCCAGATATCCATCGGCGAGATAGATCTGTGGGTATCCAACAGTCGCCTGATAGCCAGGAACCGTGACGTTGCCAACGCCGTACTTATTAGAGTAGTTTGTTCCGTTCAACAGACTGTAGAGATTCTCTGGGTAGAACAGGTAGCCGAAGCGCACCTCGTTGAGCCGGGTGGCGCTGATGATGCGGTCGTACGTCAGCGAAATCGACTGGGGCTCATAATCTTCTTTGTTCGCCTGGTCGGCATCTCCGGCGCCGGGCACTACAGTGTGGCCCCAATAGGGATCGGTTACGAGTTGGTTGTCACCCTGCCAGTGATAGACGGCATAGAGCCGGTCCTTGTCGGTGATGACCTGGTCGAAGCGCGCGTCAACCTTATCGAAATTGAAGTTGGTGGGCGAATACACCTCAAAGTTGCGGAACCATCCGTTGTCGATGCCTGTCAGATTTGGCTTGGGATAGAAGTTCAAAAGTGTCGCCAGGCCTGCAGGACTGACGCGCGACGCGGGAATGATGTTTCCCGTGAACTGCTGCTCTGCGCAGCCTCCGCAATAGGGGGCTTCGACGGAAACCACCGGGTCGAAGATCGGGTCAATGGTTCCGGGCGCGGCGCCGCCGCCTGGCGCGGTGGTGACGCCGGCATAGGGATCAAGCAATCCGGAAAAATCGACGTTTCCATTGCCCGGGAAATTGATCAGGTTGAAGGGAATGGTGGAGTCTACATACGAGTAGGGATCTTTCTCCCGCTCGCCCTCGTAAGCGGCAAAAAAGAAAGCGCGATCGCGCTTGATGGGGAAGCCAATTGTTCCGCCAAAGTTGTGCCGCTTGAGTGCAGAGGGAGGCTGTGGAGTGCTCACGCCGGGCAGGGTCTCTTTTGCGGCGAGATAGTTGGGACGGAAAAACTCGAAGGCGTCGCCGTGAATTGAATTGGTTCCGGCCTTGGTCTGAATGGCGATCACGCCGCCGGCCGCGTTGCCGAATTCAGCGCTATACGACGCGGTAATCACCTTGAACTGGTCCACCGAGTCCACGTTTGGATCGACCGTAATATCCTGAGTGCGATTCGTGGTTGACTCGATTCCATCCAGTTGAATGGAGTTGCCGTACTCGCGCTGGCCGCTTACCGAAGCTCCGATGGTGTTGATGCTCCCGCTCTGCGGAGGAAGCTGGGTTACCCCGGGAACCAGGTAGGTAAGCGTGAAGAACTCGCGCCCCGCCAGCGGCAGGTCGGTGATTGTATCGCCGCCGATCACCGTGCCCACTTCGGCGCTTTCGGTCTGCAGCACCGGCGGAGCAGTGGTCACCGTCACAGCCTCAGTTGCAGAGCCGACCTTGAGTTTGAAGTTAAGCGCCATCTGCTGGTCGATGGCCAGAGCCACGTGGGTGAACTCGCTGTCGCTGAAGCCGGGCGCGGCAGCCTTCACTGAATACACGCCCGGCGGCAGACTGAGCACCGTGTAGTCACCAGCGGTGTCGGTCCTGCCCGCGAACGAGACACCCTTATCCTCATCGGTAACAGTAATGGTGGCGCCCACCACAATGGCGCCGGTGGGATCGGTGACCCGGCCGGTGATCTGGCCGGTCGTCGCCTGGCCCGCGCAGCTGAGCGGCGAAATCGCCAGCCCGGCCGTCGCGAACAGCCAGAGCGCACAGAAACGAATCCGATTTGTGATTGCGTATTTCATTGAATAGCCTCCCGACAGCGGCGCGACGGCAACAACAAGACGGGCATCGCGCCTGCATTGCGATCTGCGTGAAAACTTTCCGGTCCCAGATCGGGGAGATCTGGAAATCCTTTTCTTTTCCCAATTCACCGAAACTGACAAACAAAATCAAAGAACTTGAGAAATCGTTTTCTCAATCGCCTCCGGACTGTACTCCTTCCGATTAACCGCCGTCAAGAACTTTTCTCGCGGCATTCGGATTTTCTCCCTGTTCCTGACGCGCCGATTCCAAGCGCAATGCTCCGCAGCGCGAGGGTTGCTGACGTAGCGTCACGTGTACGCAAAAGGGTTTGCCGCCGTCAACGCATGTAGAGACAGGGCCACTGGACAGACGTCCCACGCTTCTGATCGAATCCATCGGAGCATACGCAATGAGCCCCTGGGTGCTTGTTATCCTCCCTCTTTGCCTGGCCATCGTGCTGTGGACCGGCTGGAAGTCTCGCCGATCGTGGTCCTCCTCGAATGATTACCTGAATGCCTCGGGCTCGATCTCCCTATGGCCCGCCGCGCTCGCTTTCCTGGCCTACAACTGCGGCTCCATCGAAGTCATCGGCATCAGCGCCATGGCTGCCCAGTACGGCGTGCAGGGATTGCACTTCTACTGGGTTGGCGGCGTTCCCGGCATGATCTTCCTGAGCCTGGTGGTTTTGCCCATCTACATGCGGACAGGCGCGCGCAGCCTTCCCGAGTACTTGGGCATGCGCTTCGGCCCCGCCGTGCGGCTGCTCAATGCGGTTGTCTCGATCATCGGCACGGTCTGTTTTGCTGGAGTGGCGCTCTACACGCTGGGCCAGGTGCTGCACGTGATCCTGGGCTGGAATTTCCTGGCCGGCGAGCTGGCGTGCGCCGCAGTGGTCCTGGTGTATGTTCTGGCAGGCGGCATGCGGGCCTCCATCTTCACCTCGGTCTTCCAGCTCTTCGTCATGATCGCCGGGCTCACGCCGCTGCTCTTCTTCACGGTGCACTTCACTGCCGCAAGCTGGGCGCAGCGGAGCAGCCGGTGGCACCTGTGGACGCCGCTGCCGATGTTTGCGCCGCGGGCGCCGCTTGATTGCCTCGGCGTGCTGCTGGGCCTGGGCTTCGTGATCAGCTTCTCTTACTGGTGCACCGATTTTGTGATGATCCAGCGCACGTTGACTGCGCGCACGGTGGAAGAGGCGCGCAAGGTGCCGCTGCTGGCGGGTTTCGGCAAGATGGCGATTGCGTTTCTGGTTGTGCTGCCCGGCGTTGCCGCACCCGGCCTGCTGCACGGCAGGGCATCGTTCGACCAGACCATGCCGGCGCTCATGGCGCTCGAATTCGGACCCGCCTTGCTGGCCCTGGGGACAGCCGCTCTCGTCGCCGGGCTCATGGCGTGGCTGGCCGGAAATGTTTCAGGCTTTTCTGCTCTCTGGGTCGAGGAGATCTATCGCCGCATGAGGCCAAACCGTTCCGAGCGACATTATATTCACGCGGGCTATCTGGCCGCACCGGTCAGCCTGCTGCTGGCGCAGTCGGCGGTGTATGCCACATTCTCGTTTCGCGACGTCATGGAATTTCTGCAACTCATCGTGGCGTTCCTTTATGCTCCTGTGTTTGCGGCTGTGCTGGTGGGTGTTATCAGCCGGCGGGCCACTGGACGCGGCGCCTTTGCCGGTATCTGCGCCGGGATCGTCTCCGCGTTGGCGCTCGAAGGCGCTTACCGGAGGGGACTCGCGCCCTTCGGGAGCCAGATGAGCGCAAATTTTTATGCCGCTATCCTGAGTTTTGCCGTGGCCACGGCCATTTGCCTGATCACGCGGGACGCGCCTGGACAGAGCGGCAGCATCCGCGACGGCTCGCTTCGCCAGGCGCTTCATCCTTCCCCTGCTCTGGTGCTATTGAGCGCAGCGCTGCTCGGCCTCTGCGTGCTCCTGAACGTGGTGTGGTGGTAGTGTGGCTTGATCTTGTCCAGCGATAACAGGTGCGGTTTAGGCAAGCACCGGCCGCATCCTGGCTTTGCGCACGCGCGGCTTGCGCGGAAGAGCTTCGGCCGCTTCCCGAGGAGAGTCCGTTGACTGCCGCACCACTAAACGGGTGCCCACGTGAATTGCATTGCGGGAGCCTGGCGATTTCTCTGTCCACAACTGTTGCAGCCCATGGAAAGCTGCCTTGGCCAGTTCCTGGCGCGACATCCGCACTGTGGTCAGCGGCGGATTGATGAATTCAGCCAGATGAATATCGTCAAAGCCGATCACGGACATGTCACGTGGAACCTGGATGCCGCGCTCTGCCATAACCCGCAATACGCCGACGGCCATCATGTCGTTCGAGCACACAATCGCGGTAGGGCGCGGCTTGAGTCCGAGGAAATAAAGCGCGGCCTGCGTTCCGCCTTCGAAAGTGTGATCACCAACAAAGACCGGCGCCTTTTCTGCCGCCAGACCAATCCTCTTTGCTGCGCGCACAAATGCGTCCTTCCGGCGCACGTTCGTCAGGTGCGGCATGGGACCGCTCGCGAAGCCAATCCAGCGATGGCCAAGCAAGGCCAGATGTTGTACAGCTTCGTCGATTCCCTGCGCGTAATCCACTTCCAGAACGAGCGAGCGAGCGGCATCCGCGCTCACATCGATGGTGACCAGCGGTATATTCTCAGCGATCAGCTCGTCGAGAAAATGGGATTCGGCGCGGAAGGTCATCACGGCCACGCCCTCTACTCTTCGCTGTACGAGGCGGCGAATGAAGATCTTGGCGCGCTCGCGGTTGTAATTTGTTGAGCCGACCATCACCTCGAAGTCATGCTTACCGGCAACGTCCTCAAAGTTCTGCATCAACTCGGGGAAAAAAGGATTGGTGATTTCAGAGACCAAAAGCCCCAGCACGCGGCTACGGCCGGAGACGAGAGCACGGGCTTGAGGGTTGGGCGTATAACCCAGTTCCTCAATGGCCCGCCACACCTTTTTGGCAAGATGCTTTGCCACTGTCGAACGGCCGTTGGTCACACGTGAAACCGTTGCTGGAGAAACACCCGCGCATTGCGCGACCTGAATGATATCTACACCACTGCCCCGTGTCTTTTTCCCGTTGAGAACCTGTGCGGTCATAGCAAGTCTTCCTGTCTGGCAGCGGTTGAAATTCGTCAAAAGCAGTTCAGGGACGCGGAGGAAACCCAACTCGCCGTCGCGTCCATAATTGTGTGATCTTCAGTGAATATTGATCGATCACATCAGGGTGTTGGCCGACACGTCGCAGTGCTTGTTGCTCAACCGGCACAAAACTATTTATAGGTTTATAGTCCGGAAATCGATTTCCCGCAAGTCGCAGAGTGGGCTCCACCCTCGATTCGCAAATGGAGGTTTCAACGAATGAGCGCTAAAGCGATTCCCGAGTTGCTGCGTCCCGAAGCCGGCACCTTCAAGTCGACGCGAGCAACACCAGGGTTCCCGCGAACAGGTCTTCGTTCGTGCGGTGGTGCAGGGAGCCGGCGAGATCGCAATGGCCCTCAAGGGATACACCCATTAAGGAATCGCCGTAGACTGCGCCGCCTTGCCCCGGTGGTTTGCTTTGTTCTTCTTTTGAGCGCATACGCGGCGTCTCTCTATGGTCAGGCGCCTCAGGAATTTTCGCACGCCAATCTCGGACCGCCGACTCTCGCAGGTCCAATCTCGGTCTACGATGACTGGGGCGCTTACGACGAACTCTCCGACAATGTTCCGCTCACGGAAGATCTGGCCATGCGCGAGCTGGATCAAGTGCTTCGCCTGAAGAAGGCCGGAGCCCGCTTCGACTACTACGTGATGGACGCGTTCTGGTTCGATTCCAACAATGGATACCGCACCTGGAAGAAACCGAATTGGCCCAACGGGCCGGATGCCTGGATCGAAAAATGCCGGCAGAACGGTATCCAGCCCGGCCTCTGGTTCAGCACCAACACGCTGGTCCATCTGGATGCGGCTCCAAAGTGGCGCGATTCGTTGAACAAGCAGGGCAGTGCAATGTCGATGTTCGAGGGTGGATTTCTGCCTGATTTCATCGATGTCCTTCAGTATTGGTACGACCGGGGCATCCGCATGTTCCTCTTCGATTTCGCAGACCTGACGGCGGCAACGCCCCAGTCTGCTGCCACATTGACGAAGGAGGAAATCGTGCGCCGCAACTCCGTCGCCTTGCGGGATGCGCTGGAGACCTTCCGTCGCAGGAATCCCAACGTTGTGCTGGAAGCGTTCAACGGGTTCGGTGGCGTGATGGATTCCACCTACTACCCGTTTCCTTTCAAAGATCCCGTGGACCTGGAGTGGCTCAAAGTCTTCGATGCGCTCTACTGCGGCGATCCTCGTCCGGGAGATGTGCCCGAAATGGACTTCTGGCGCGCGCTCGACATCTATGCTGATCACCAAGTTCGCCGCTATCAGCAGTCGGGCATACCGCTGGAGCGCATAGACGCCACCAGCTTCATGCCCGGCAAGACCAGCACGATCTATCGCCGCGCCTTTCAGGAGTGGAAGGGATCATTGATCCTCATGCTTGCCCATGGAGGCTGGATCAACACAACCTTCGGCAATCTGGAGCTGATGAGCAGCAACGATATTCGCTGGTATGCGCGCGTGCAGTCGCTGTTCCTGCACTTCCAGTCTGAGGGCCGCATCCACAGCTTTGGCGGAATTCCGGGCGACGGGCAGACGTACGGATTCGGAGCGCTCGATGCCGATGGCAGCGTTTATGTCGTCGTGAATCCCGCACAGAGCGTCTCGAACATCACGCTGCCCCTGTTGGCTAGAGATCAGACTGCGCTTGGGCGCGGGCGCATTCTCTTCCGCGACGCAGGTTTTCAGCCACTGGTTGCCGGCAACAGCATTCAGCTCGGTCCGGGGCAGATGGCGATGATCGGCTATGGCAAATATGCGTCGTCGTTTTTTGATTTCGG
>JASHVE010000002.1 GCA_030039675.1 Acidobacteriaceae bacterium
GCAATCGAGTGGACCGGGAAGCATCCTGAAGAGGGTCCAACCGTCGCCGGATTGACGGTTATCAGGGCCCAGGTTACACCGTCCCAGTAATACACCGTCCAACTGGCGCTCTGGACAACGCCGTCCACTTCCACCTGGTAGTAGGCAGCGCCAGCCGTCACGGCAGACTCGTAGTTCACCATGATGGGTAACGTGCCGCCAAAGGGCGCATTCGTCACCGGATAGATCGAAGTGGCAGGGGTGGTCGCCAGCCCGGTCACGTTATTGACATTGGTGGCGGGGATATATCCGATGCCCAGCAGCAAAGGTTCCGTGGTCAGAACCGGCGCCAGCGTCACAATCTCAATGACTGAGTCGGAGCAAACGTAGAATTGCCCGGCGAAGGGTGCCGCCACGCTGGAGGGCCGGACGGGAACACCTGTAACGATCGTCGTCGTCGCTCCGCTGGTGGCGTTCACGGTCAGGATGGTGTTGGAAGGATCGCGCTGCGGCAGGTAGAGTGCATCCTGGCCGGCATCAGCCCAGGTGAGAAAGAAAGGATTGGTCAGCCCCTTGGCGATCGTGGTGCGCCCCGACGTGCTGATGTTGACCTCGCTGACGCGTCCGAGATCGGGACCGGTGGTCTGCTCGGTCACGTACGCGTACTGCAGATCAGAGGTCAGCACGACGCCTATCGGGAAGTTCAGTCCGGCGCACACAACGGTTTTGACGCCGGTGGTGAGATTGATCTTGTAGAGATTTCCCGAGGCAGCGTACTCTACCACGTACGCTGCATTGTGCGCCTCATCGAGAAACATCTGCTGGGGAGCGGTCATGCCCGTGGCGATTACGGTCGCCGAACTGCGATTCGCGCTGCTGAGCGCTACCTTCACCAGGTCGCCGCTGCGTTCGGTGACGTAGGCATGCACGCCATCCTTGCTCAGCTTCACATCTTCGGGGTTGGTGTAACCCGTCCCCAGCACTTTATAGGCTGGCGTCGCGGGCGCCACGGTAAGAGAGGACAGCTTGCCCGAGTATTCAACGAAGATGAGCTGGCTTTGAGCGACCAGGAAGTCGCATCCAATGGCTCCTCCCAATCCGGTTTGGAGCTGTGTTTGTGTTGGTCCTGCCATATGAGTTCTCCTTGCGCGCGTGCTTTCGCAGGCAGTGAATGGAATGATGAATTGCGCTCAAAGACCCCAGGTGGCCCATGCGGCACGAGGCCTTAAGCGAAACGACTGGGCCCTGAGCTTGGTTCTCGCCTCGCGCTGCGCTGGCACAGCTCCTTCGTTGGGAAACTGGCCATCCCAGGAGCGAATTCGCCTGGGACGCCGGGGGACGGGAGAGTGAAATGCCCACACGAACGGTCTGGATGCCCGCGAAACGAGAAAGAAATTGCGGTGGAGACGACGGCCTGCGCTGGCTGGAGCAGCGCGGTCCGGTCTTGCACTTACCCGTAGCCTATCGGTTAGTGTCCGGGTGAGCACCAAGTTTACGCCGGATGAACCTTAGTCCGGCAAGCGAAATTTTCGAGAATTTAGGTTGTCAGGAGCGGTCTTTTTGCGGCCGATTTGCTTTGGTCAAGCCGCCCCTCCCGCTGTGACACCCCGAATAGTGCCGCGGCGGCGCGAATCGTTTCAGTGTTGGCCCGTCGTGCCGCGTGAGTGCAGCTCTCCTATACTGGTGCGGGACGCGCAAGCGTTCAGAGCCGCCGTGGTCGACGCCCATATCAAGCCGCATTTCGAGCAAGCCGCCGAAGAAGCGCAGCGCGCCGAGCAGCGGCGCCTCTACCGGCGCAACCAGGCCATCGGCCTGGTGATCCTGGCCGTATTGATTTGCGTCTGGTGGCTCTTCCACACCAATCCTCAGTGGATCTTCCCGCCCGGCTGGTGGCGGCCATGAGCCCCTCACAGACGCCGAACGGCGGCCCCATTGTGAAGGAAGATCCGGACTTTAGCCCGGAAATAAGACGCGATAAAGCAGCCAGGGCTTTAGCTCCGGGACAAAAAGCTGATCTCCTCGCCGTCCTGCTCCTCGGCCCCACCGGCAGCGGCAAAACCGCACTCTCGCTTACACTCGCCGAGCGCTTCGGCGGCGAGATCGTGAGCTGCGACTCGGTAGCCGTCTATCGCGGCATGGAGCTCGGCACGGCGAAACCGACGCTCGAAGAACGCATGCGCGTGCCGCACCATTTAATCGACGTGGCTGCGCCCGATGAGCCCTACACCGCAGGCAGGTACATGAAGGATGCACGCGCCGCTTTGCGCGAGATCGCCGCGCGAGGAAAGCTGCCGATCGTAACCGGCGGAACAGGCCTCTATCTGCGCGCGCTGACGGAGGGATTGTTCGCCGGTCCGTCACGCCGGGAGGAGCTACGCGTCCGCCTGCATCGGAGCGCAGAGCACCATGGAAACGCCTGGCTGCACCGCGTCCTGCTGCGGCTCGATCCGGCATCGGCCGCGCGCATCCACGCCAATGACACGCCCAAGCTGATCCGCGCCATCGAGGTCTGCCTCGCTGCGCGAAGGCCGATGTCCGAAGTGATGGCGCGCGATCCGCTCGCCGGCTTCAGCCTGTTGCGCATCGGGCTGAATCCACTGCGCGCGGCGTTGTATGAAAAGCTGAATGCGCGCTGCGCGGCCATGTTTGCCGCCGGTCTTGTCGAAGAAACGCGCGGGCTGCTCGCGCGCTATGGCCGCGTGAAGGCGCTCGATGCCCTCGGCTATCGGCAGGCGCTTGTAACCCTTGACGGCTCCTCGAGCATCCAAGAGGCGATAGCGGCTGCGCAACAAGGACATCGCAACTACGCCAAGCGCCAGTTGACCTGGTTTCGGCGCGAACCTGATGTGCACTGGATTGCCGGCTTCGGCGATGATGTCGAAACTGTGCGCGTGGCAATGGAGCTGGTCGCGTCGCGGACCGAGCCGTGACCTGCGCCATCTAAACTAAAACTTGAGGCTGCGTTTGCACAGTATGCGAAGGCGGCGAAATGGAGTGTTCTCTTGGCAGAAACGAGTGCGGAAACAATCTACGACGTAGCAGTCATTGGCGGCGGCCCGGCGGGCTATACGGCGGCCATCCGCGGAGCGGAATACGGCCTGAAGGTCGTGCTTATTGATGCGGGCGCCAGGCTGGGCGGCACCTGCCTGCTCGTGGGCTGCATTCCCACCAAAGCTTTGCTCTTCAACGCCGAGCTCTGGGACCACCTGAAGCACGCAGCCGAATTCGGCATCGCCGGCATCGGCACGCCGCAGCTTGACTGGGCCGCGGTGCAGACGCGCAAGAACTCGATCATCACGAAGCACGTTAAGGGCCTCGAGTTCCTGATGAAGAAGCACAAGATCACCGTGATTGGCGGCTACGCGCGTCTGACCGGTGGCGCCAAAGACGGCATCCACACGCTCGACGTGACCGCAACGAGCGATGGCGCGAAGAGCCAGGTGAAGGCAAAGAACGTCGCCCTCGCTTCCGGCTCGCAGGCCAAGCTGCTGCCCGGCCTGAAGGCGAACGAGCGCATTCTGACTAACATCGAAATCCTCTCGATCAAAGAGCCGCCCAAGTCGCTCGTGGTGATCGGCGCAGGCGCCGTGGGTGTGGAGTTCGCCTCGATCTTCCGCAGCTTCGGCACCGAAGTGACCATCCTCGAGTTTCTGCCCCGCGTGGTGCCAGTCGAAGACGAGGAGATTTCAAGGGAGCTCGCGCGCGTCTTCAAAAAGCGCGGCATCGAGATCAACACCGGCGCCAAGGTTGAGACAGTCGAGGAAACCGCAACCAGCGTGCGTGTCACATTTACCGACGCGAACGGCAACAAGCAGGTGATAGAGGCCGAAAAAGTGCTCGTCGCCGTAGGCCGTGCACCGCAGACCACAGACGTGGGTGCGGAGAAAACGCGCATCGAGATCGAACGCGGCTTTGTAAAGGTGAACGAATGGCAGGAGACCGCCGAACCTGGCATTTACGCCATCGGCGACATCGTCGCCGGCCTGCCGCAGCTTGCGCACGTGGGCGCGATGTCCGGCATGGTGGCCATGGCCAGGATCGCGGGCCGCAACTCCCGTCCCGTGCGCCGCGACCGCATTCCGAACTGCACCTACACCGAGCCGCAGATCGGTTCGGCGGGATTGACGGAGACGCAGGCCAAAGAAAAAGGCCACGAAGTGAAGGTCGGCAAGTTTCCCTTCGGCGGCAACTCAAAGGCGACGATTGTGGGCAGCCACGATGGTTTTGTGAAGATCGTCTCCGACGCCAAGTACGGCGAGATTCTCGGCGTGCACATCATCGGCCCGCAGGCCACAGAGCTTATCGCCGAAGCCATCGCGGTAATGGAGCTCGAAGGCACCGTCGAAGAGATGATGTTCACCATCCACGCCCATCCCACGCTGAGCGAATCGATGCTCGACGCCTACGGGGCCGTGAATGGGATGGCCATCAACGCGTAGGGTAGCAAGTTCAGCATCAAGCTGGAGAACATATTTCGATATAATCGCCGCAACTCCTCACGAAAGTTGCGGCGTCTTCTTTGAAGAGTCAGGACTCGATAAACGGAGTGCGGCGGCGCATACGCCAGAGCTTTGGCTTGTCGCCGGAAAGTCTGCGCACGCT
>JASHVE010000314.1 GCA_030039675.1 Acidobacteriaceae bacterium
TTGACGCCTCCTAGACTGTGCGCAGGAGATGTAGCCTTAGGCTTTCCGGTCATCGTGCAAGGAAGCAACAACGATATCCGGGCACTTGCCTCGAGGTAACCGGCGCATGCGGCCAAGAGGATTCATTTTGCTCTGCTCCCTTGCTGCGATTGTCGCTGGGCTTCACGCCCAGGCAATCACCGGGACGATTCTGATCAAAAGGAAGCTGACCAAGCCCAGCGTCACCGCACCGGTCTCTGTCTACCAACGAGGAGCGGTTGTTGATCTCGGCAAAGATGCCGGGCAGGATCCGATTGCGTACGAGCTTTCGCACGTTGTCGTTTATCTCGAGGGCGCCGCTCCCACAAGCGGGAACCAGGATGCTCTGCCGGGAGGACAGATTGAGCAACTCAACCGCCGCTTTGTTCCTGACATGGTCGTCGTTCCGGCGGGATCCACCGTTTCGTTCCCCAATATGGATCCCATCTTCCATAACATCTATTCCCTGTCGAAGTCCAAATCGTTCGACCTTGGCAGCTACGACAAGGGCCAGACCCGCAGGGTGACGTTTCCGAAATCTGGCATCGTAGAAATCTATTGCCATCTGCACCCGAACATGCAGGCCACTGTTGTTGTGACGCCCAACCGCTGGTATGCGCAGCCGGATCGCAATGGCCATTACCGGATTCCGGATGTTCCAGCGGGACAATACACGATTGTCGCCTGGCATAAGACTGCCGGATTCTTTCGCAAATCAGTTGTCGTGAAGAGCGATCACGATTCTCCGGTTGATTTTTTCATTCCGCTTGACATCGATCCGAATCAGGCGCCACAAGAGACCCACGAATCGAGCCGGGACGCGGGGTCGCTGTGACGATGCGTTTGCAGACCCGCGCATTTCTGCTGAATTTTCTCCCCTTTGCCATCCTGCTTACGGGCAGCTTCTGGATTATTCAGAGCTTTGTCCAGTCGACGGTTCGCAACGGGGTGCGCAACTCGCTGCGTACAGGCCAGGTTGCCATGGCCCGGATGCAGGCGAAGAGCGATCTCGAGAGCAGCCGGTTCCTCAAGGTGGCTGGTGAAAACACGGCGCTCAAGGCGGGTATGCAACTGCTGCTCGCGAATCCGCGCAACAGCGATGCGCGCAGCACGGTGGAAGATCAGCTTCGTGAACTGGGCGAACACATGGGCTTCGATTTCATGCTTGTCTCTGCCCCGAATGGATCGCCTCTGGCAGCGGTGGCGCGGGAGGGCCCGCCAGGATCACGCAATGGCCAGCTCATTCCTCTATCTCCGTCGCGTCTTGATCGCGGCGGTTCGGGGCTGCTGTTCCTCGATGGCCGCATCTTTCAGATTGCATCAGTTCCTATGGACGAAGACGAGGACAATATCGGCGCGCTCTCTGTAGGAGAGTTCTTCGACTTATCCGATTTCACGAATCATGTAGTTCTGGTACACGGCGGGCAACCGATCGGCACCAACATTCCCACAATTTCGCTGCAGGAGCTGGGAAGCAGTCTCGGCGCCTGCAAGGGCCACGAAGAGTGCAACTTCACGCTCAACCGAAGCAACTGGGTCTCGCTCCCGATGCAATCCTTCGGCAGTGGTTATGCCCTGCTGAGCCTTGAAAACGTGGACGAAGCCGCCCGGCCGATCCAAGCAAAGCTGCACCGGCTCTTCCTGCAGCTTGCCAGCGTGTTTGTGCTCGTGGCCTTGCTCTGCGGTATCGGTTCGTCGAACTCGATCGCGAAGCCCATCGCCGCCGTCGTGTCTCACCTGCGCAACGCCGTTCGCACCGGAAAACTGCGCGAGATCGAATCCCGGCCCTCGTCCATTGCGGAGATTCAAGAGCTGGCGCAGATCTACAACCAGGCCGCAATCTCAGTGCAGGCAGCCAACGATCACCTGGAGTCAGCTTATCTTGAATTCGTCGGCTCGCTGGCCAACGCTCTCGACGCTCGCGATCAGTACACCGCCGGCCACAGCAGGCGCGTAAGTGAACTGTCGTGCGCCGTGGCTTCCGCCTTGCTGATGGCAACTGACGATGTGGAGCGGATTCGCATCGGAGCTTTGCTGCATGATATCGGCAAGATCGGCGTTGCCGACGCTGTTCTGCAAAAGCCCGGCCGCTTGACCGATGAGGAATTTGCGCTTGTCAAGCTGCATCCGGTCATCGGCCGCAGAATTCTCGAAGGGGTTCAGGGATTTGCCGACTACCTGCCAGCTGTCGAACTTCACCACGAGAACTGGGATGGAACCGGCTATCCGAAAGGGCTCTCGGGAGAAGAGACGCCGATCGATGCGCGCATCATTCATGTGGCGGACGCATACGACGCCATGACGACAGACCGCTCGTACCGCCGCGGCATGACGCACGAAAGAGCGATTTCGATTCTGATCGAAAATGCCGGGATTCAATTCGATTCCCGAGTGGTAGAGTCTTTCGTCAAGCTGCCGTCGGCGGTCTTCGTAAAGGAAACCAGCCCCGCAGAAGTCCAGAGCGAAAAAGCGGGAACGATGCTTGAGGCAGAAGTAGCATGAAGGCCGCCTGCTGTTTCGGTGTGGCTCTCTGCCTGCTCGGCCCGCGCCTGACGACGGCACAGGAGGCAGGCTCCGGTGTCGACCTGCGCGCCACGGTTACGGCGCAAGCGGTGGGCTCCAGCGAACTCACTGAAGCGCCGCGCTCGGGGGCGCCGATGGCTGCCGGTGCGCACATTGTTGTGTATCCGACGATCAAGCTCGATGAGCATTGGTTTGTAACCGGCGCCGTGCAGCTTGTGACTCGTCCTTACTATTACGCGGACCTCTCAGCTGCGGGCTACGGGGCGGAGGGAGAGCTTCTGCAGGCAACGCTGAATTACTCGCGGGTTTCGCAGAAGGGGACCCTCCTGGT
>JASHVE010000315.1 GCA_030039675.1 Acidobacteriaceae bacterium
ATTGCCGGAGTTCAGTCGCAGCACATTATCGGCGACATCAAGCACTATGCATTCAACGACCAGGAGAGCGGACGCAGCGCGGCCGATGTTCATATCGACGAGCGAGCGGCGCGGGAGAGCGACCTACTCGCGTTTGAGATTGGCGTCGAGCAGGGCCACCCGGACGCTGTCATGTGCGCGTATACCCGCGTGAATGGGGTTTTCTCATGCGAGAACAATTACCTGCTTAACAAAGTGCTGAAGAAAGACTGGAAATTCCCGGGATTTGTGCTGTCGGACTGGGGTGGAACACACAGTCTTGAAAAAGCTTCGGCTGCAGGACTGGATCATGAGGAAGGTGGATCGGTCTTTTACGGGGAACGCTATAAAGACGCGGTCGAGTCGGGAAGCATTCCCATGCCGGAATTGGATGAGCACGTACACCGCATCCTGCGCTCCATGTTTGCCGCAGGGGTGATCGATCATCCGCAGCAGCGCAGCGCCGTTGACCCGTTCGCAGGTCTGGAGGTAGCGCGGAAGATTGAAGAAGACGCGATTGTTCTACTCAAGAATGACCACGCGGTACTGCCGCTCGACGCAGCAAAGCTACACACCATTGCGGTCATTGGCGCTCATTCCAATACCGGCATGATTTCGGGCGGCGGTTCGGCGCAGGTAGATGCCCCAGGCCAGGGCTCCGCTCCCTGGGGTGTGGAGGTCTGGTTTCCTACTTCGCCGTTGAAGGCGATCACTGCCAGGGCGCCAAATGCCGTGGTCAAGTATGATCCGGGCGATAGCCCCGCAGCGGCAGCCGCCATGGCAAAAAGTGCAGACGTCGCCATCGTGTTTGCGTATCAGTGGGAGAGCGAAGGCATGGATCTGCCCGATCTTTCTCTGCCTCATCATCAGGATGATCTGATCGCACAAGTCGCTGCTGCCAATCCGCATACCATCGTCGTGCTGGAAACAGGCAGCCCGGTGACCATGCCATGGGTTAAAGCCCCCGCCGCGATTCTGGAATCATGGTATGCCGGCAGTGACGGCGCCAATGCTGTCGGCAATGTTCTTTTCGGTACAGTCAATCCGAGCGGCAAGCTGCCAAACACCTTTCCCGAGAGCGTGGCCGATCTGCCACACCCGGCGCTAGTGGAACCGCCGCCGCAGTCGATGCACTTCTCTGGCCAGGTTTCTCCTCTACGGCGGGCCGTGGGTTTGCCGCCGTTCACCCTCGATTACGACGAAGGCGTCAAGGTTGGCTACAAGTGGTATGACGCGGAGAAAAAGCCTGTGCTGTTCCCCTTTGGCTATGGGCTTTCTTATACGAGTTATCGCTATTCGGACTTGAACGTCACTTCGAGGAAAACAATCACGGTGACATTTACGCTGGCGAATACGGGCCCTCGCGCCGGCGCCGAGATTGCGGAGGTCTATGCATCGCTGCCGGCCCGCGCCCAGGAACCTCCCAAGCGGTTGGTAGGTTGGAGCAAAACGAAACTCGATCCTGGAGGAAAACGGACTGTGACGGTGGAAATTGATCCCAAGTATCTGTCTATCTTTGTCGTGAAGAAGGATGGATGGACGCTTGTTCCAGGAGACTACACGTTCCTGGTGGGAGGATCGTCGCAGGACCTTCCGCTAAAGACCGTTGTCAGCCTGAGGTAGGCTCATCAACACATTTTTGCTACAACGGATCGACCTACTACCGGCAGATCGATGGCAATGGCGCCTCATCTTACGGCTTCTCCAGCGGAAGCGTAGAGCTCATTTCCATGATCAAGTACCTGGAGAACGACGGGGACTTGCCGAACAACAGCACGATCTCCGACGTGAGGTACGGCTTCATCATCTACACCACCTCTTCGACGCAAGAGACCTTCACGGTGAGCAGCTACTCGCTGATCAACAACGCTTCGAGCGGCAGCTCGGCCATTGCGCTTTCTCCATCCATCCTCAGCTTCAGCGCAATGGAGGAAGGCTCGAATCCAGCCGCGCAGAATGTCACCGTGAGCAACTCCGGCAGCGGCTCTCTTGCATCCCGCATTTGATCATTTGCCAACAACGTAAAGGTTCTTGCACGTATCGCGTATTCACTAAACAGCATGTCATTTGCGTACGCGGCGCTCATTGAAGCCGTCTTCATGCGCTTCATTCAATGAAGGCGTTTGATCCGCAATGCGATGTCCAACTCATAGTCGGGCGTCGAAAGCACTTGATTGCCTCCCTGATGGACGAACTCGACGGAACCGAGCACTGAACCCAAGGCAGGATCAACCCACTCTGCTTTGTAGGTCCCTCCCGGCATATCCAACACCAGGGCCTCACCGCGATATTGGCCCGGCATCGCAACGTAGTACATCATGTTGGGCGCCGGGACGATCCGGCTATGGTGGAGGTAAAGCGCATACTGTTTACCTGGCTCGCTGACGCCTCGGCAATAAACTCCTCCCGGCACGCCGCCGGCCACGAAACTCTTATCGGCGCGCATCCTGACGAAGTCGAAGCTGTACATGAAGTCCTTCAGGTTACGCAGGGCGCTCAGGATTTGGGCATTGTCAGGGGTGGTGCCGGCTGGATCCTCGACTGTGTAGCGCGAATTCAAATGATTGAAACTGGCTCCTCCGCCCACGATGAACTCCCAGGCTTCCACTCGCGAGTCCAAAATTGGGTCTCCTTCCTGGTACTGAAATGGGTAATAGGGGGTTTCATTCATTTCGATGGGCTTGTTGCAGCCGTATTTACACTCCAGACCCTTCATTCCTCCCATTTGCTCACTATCCGCCTCGCCGCCCCATACATACTGCCCGGTAATGATCGACAGAAGAGGACTTGCCGAGAAATCTACCGGACCGCCAATCGGTCCCTCCACCATCTGCGCCACCAGGTGCTTGTTTGGCAGCCTGGCTTCGGTATCGTGCACCACCTGCAAAAGATGGCCTACCCAAGGGCCGGCTTCCGCATGCGGAGTGAAATTGGATGGCTCGTCGCAAACCTCCAGAATGACGTTGTCGTAGGGATTTACTTCCTCGGTAATCTTGCTCACATATTCGCTCTGGCGCCGAACCAGGTCAGGACATTTCAACGTCTGGACATCCTTGAAATCGCACTTGCCCACTCCCTGGATATTGTTTTCGTAATACATGGGATGGAGAGGCCAGCGATGCGAATATTGCGAGTTAAAGAAATTTACCTCCACCACAATGCCACGCTCGCCGGCCTTGGCAATGAAATCCCGCAGGCGCGCGAAAAACTCCGGGTTC
>JASHVE010000316.1 GCA_030039675.1 Acidobacteriaceae bacterium
GCCTGCGCGGTATTCAGGAGGTGTACTGGATCGCGGGTGGCGCCCTGTTGCTTCTGGTCTTCCACCTGATACCACTCAGGCTCGCGGAGAGGGCCATTGGGGAGGGCGCCGATGTGTATTTCTTTCTCGCCGGCATGATGCTTCTGTCAGAACTTGCTCGCGATTACGGCGTTTTTGACTGGCTTTCGTCGGCTGCGGTGAAGCGGGCGCGCGGATCGCGCCTGCGTTTGTTCACGCTGGTCTACGGTCTGGGCACGCTGGTGACGATCTTTATGTCGAATGACGCCACAGCGGTTGTGCTCACCCCGGCCATTCTGGCCGCGATTCGCAAGGCCAAGGTGCCGCCGCTGCCGCATCTTCTCGCGTGCGCGCTGATCGCCAATGCCGCGTCGTTCGTGCTGCCGATCTCGAATCCGGCAAACCTGGTTGTATTTCGCCTGGGCATGCCGCCATTGGGGCGCTGGCTGGCGTGGTTTGGCCCACCATCGATTCTCTCGATTGCTGCTACCTATCTGACGATGCGTTTTATCTTCCGCAGAGAGCTTTCCGGCCGCACGGAAGACCATGTGGAAGCCCCGCTGACCGCGGATGGAAAGCTGGTGGCTGCGGGTCTCGTGCTTACGGCTGCTGTTCTGCTTGCAGCTTCTGCGATGAATCGCGATCTGGGACTGCCCACGTGCCTGGCCGCGCTGGCGATCACGGCCGCAGTCTCGATTAAAGCACGCAACAATCCCCTGACCTTAGCGAAGGAGGTTAGCTGGGGAACGATCGCGCTGGTAGCTGGGCTGTTCATACTGGTAGACGCCGTCGAGAGCATAGGCGCTCTCCAATTTGCGCGCGCAGCGCTTGTATGGGTGGATCGGCTGGCAGCCGTCCCTAGCGCGCTGGTTGTGGGCTTTGTGGTTGGCGTGGCCAACAACCTGGTCAACAACCTGCCGCTCGGACTGATCGCGGGGCAGACTCTGAAAGCTGCTCATGCTACGCAGCTCACCGCTTCGGCTGTGTTGATCGGCGTGGACCTGGGGCCGAATCTTTCGGTCAGCGGATCGCTGGCGACGATTCTCTGGCTGATCGCGCTGCGCAGAGAGAAGCTCGACGTAAGTTACTGGACATTTCTGAAAGTAGGCGCGATCGCGATGCCTGTGGCGCTGTTGGCGGCCTTGTGCGGAGCGGTGGTGATGCAGGGGATCATGCGTTAAGGGGCGATGGTTCAGTGCTCTCCCAGGTTAGGCGCAAAAACAAGAACGCGCCGAACCTGGGGCACCCGAATTTCTGTGGTGGGTTAGAAAGGAATGTCCTCGTCCGAGATTTCTGCGGACTGCGCGTAATCGTCCTGGCTGGCAGCCGGGCGCTGGTCATAGCTGGACGATGAGCTTCCGCGGCTGTAGCCGCTGGAGCTGCCCTCGTCGCGGCCGGAGAGCAGCGAGAGATCGTTCACGATGATCTCGGTACGATAACGCTTCTGCCCCGATTCCTTGTCATCCCAGCTGCGCGTCTGGATTTTGCCTTCGACGTAGAGCTTCGTCCCTTTCTTGACGTAATCCCGGATGATCTCGGCGGTGCGGCTGAAGGCAACGAGGTTATGCCATTCGGTGCGGTCCTGCCAGTTGCCCTGCGCGTCCTTCTGGCGGTCGCTGGTGGCTAGCGTGAAGTTGGCCACCATGGTGCCGCCGGGGGTGGACCGAATCTCAGGATCTTTGCCTACGTTGCCTAACAGAATGACTTTGTTGACGCTCTTGGCCATGTTTCGTGCACTCCGGTAAGGAGAAAGAATAGCAGACAGCGGACCGTTCGGCCGACGTGCAAAATTTTTCGGGACTTGCTAACTAATCGATTAGTTGATAGTCTATGGTTGTGTTGAAGCAAGGCCTGCGAACGGCTTTGCTTTGTAGAATCAAGAAGATGCCCCCCAAGAAGTCCAACACGCTGACCGAAGCCGAGCTGAGACTGATGAAGATTCTCTGGCGGCGCGGCGAGTCGGCAGTCACCGACCTGGTAGCCGACCTGCCTGAGGGCGAAGAGCTGGCCTACAACTCGGTTTTGACGACAATTCGAATCCTTGAACAGAAAGGCTACGTCGAACACAGACAGGAGGGGCGCGCGTTTATCTACCGGGCCTGCGTGGCCGAGAACGAGGCGGGCCGGTCGGAGGTGCGGCACGTGTTGAGCCGCTTCTTCGGCAACTCGCGCGAGCGGCTGCTGCTCTCGCTGCTGGGGGACGAAGAGATCTCGGCCGAAGAGCTAGAACGGCTGAAAGAGGCGATCCGGCATGCAGCGCCCGACACAGCGGAGCCAGCCGACAGCAAATCCAGCAGCGGAGCGGAGCCAGGAGAGAGGAATTAGCGAATGCATCGGTTCGCCATCGCGGGTGTCTTTTCCTGGCTGTTTGCCCACACAGCTTTCGGGGCGCCGGGAGTTTTGCGTGCCTTTGCGCAGATTGCGGCGCCGGCGGTGGTGACCGCACTTTGGCAGGGAGTTCTGGTAGCCGCGGGCGTGGCCATTTGCCTTCGCTTCGCGCCGCGGGTCTCAGCAGCGCATCGCTTCGGAGCATGGGCCGCGGCGTTTGCAGTGCTGGTGGGCCTTGGGATTCTGCCCTTTCTGGGGCATTTCGCCTCGGAAGCTGTGGCGGGAAGCACTTCCAGCTCATCGCCGCACGCGTGGCGGGAGCTCGACGCTCGCTGGAGTTTGCCCTTCGCTCTACTGTGGGTTGCGCTGGCGGCGATCCGCGCAGGGAATCTGGCTCTGCATTCGATCCGGCTGCGGAGACTGTGGAGGTCGGCTATGCCGATGGAAGACAGCCGCCCTGCAGAGCTTATTCCGCGGCTGGGTCATAAACGGGTGCAGGTATGCACGACGCCCGAACTTGACCGTCCGAGCGTGATTGGCTTCTTCGCACCCCGCGTTCTCATTCCCGATTGGCTCTATGTACGGCTCACGCCCGGCGAACTGGAGCAAGTGATTCTGCACGAAGCGGAGCACCTGCGCCGGCGGGACGACTGGACCAATCTGCTGCAAAAAATCTGCCTGATTCTCTTCCCTCTTAACCCCGCACTGGCGTGGATGGAACGCCGGCTCTGCCGTGAGCGCGAGATGGCTTGCGACGAGGGCGTCGTCCGTGTAACGCGGGAGCCGCACTCGTACGCGGCGTGCCTGACCAGCCTGGCCGAACGGCGCCTGCGCCGCCGGGCCGAAGCGCTTTCGCTCGGAGCTTTCGAACGGCGGCCGGAGCTGGCGCATCGCGTGCACAGCCTCCTGTCCAAAAAGAATGTACTCGGCCCGATCGGGGCACGCGCCCTGTTGGGAGCGGTAGGCTGCGGATTGCTATTCGGTTCCGTCGAATTGGCGCGCTGCCCGCAGCTGGTTGCGTTTGTGCCCACGCTGCACTCGGCTGACATCGCGCAAATGGCGCAGCAGATGGATGAGGCGCAGCCGGTCCCGGCGCGGGCGGCGATGCCGGTATTCCGCGAGACGAACGTTGAGGCGATTCTCCCTACCAGCTCACGTCGTCCGGCGGGTTTTCGCGCCATTACGCGGCGTGAAGGCGAAGGCGCGAAGGCGGAGCAAAAGATGGAGACTCAATCGGCCCATCTGGCTTCAATGGAACCGAAACAGCAGTTGCTGAAGGCCGTAACGCATAACGCGGATCCGAACGCAGCTTCGCCGGCACAACCTCAGGAGTGGGTTGTGTTCACATCCTGGCAGGTAGAGAGCCCTGCGCAGATTGCCGGAAAGACCGCAGACTATGACACCGGCGCACAGACAGCAGCCGCAGCGACTGAGACGAGCAGCAAGCCTTCGCAAGCACCGAGCCGGATCACGGTAACGCAGCTCATTTTCAGGGTCGACCCGGTGAAACAGGCCTCAGATTCCGCGCCAGCCAAGAAAGCACCTTCTGCCCATTCGAATTCTGTTTTGCCCCGGCCTGCGGTGTTGCCTTTCGACAGCGGCTGGCTGGTCATCCAACTTTAAACATCAACCCTCAACAGCAATGGAGAAGTCACTTATGCCCGTAACAACTAATTCATTAGTAGGCAAGACAAGAAAGGTTGCTGCGCCGCTCTTTGCCGCCGCGGCGCTGATTGTTACCTTCGCGTTCTTGTCTGGCCATAACTCGGCCCATGCGGCCGCCGCTGCGGCGTCAGGGCCGCTGGATGACTCCAGCGTGTCGTCTCTTGTCGCGCTCGATAACGCCGTGGAAGCGGTTGCGGCCCGCGTCACGCCTGCGGTGGTCAACGTCCAAGTGACGTCGCGGGTCTCTGCGGATCAGACCTCGGACGATGGCAACGGCCAGAATGGCGGCGATTCGCCACAGGATCTTCCTCCCGGACTGCGCCAGTTCTTCTTCGGGTTCGGCGGCCAGGGAATGCAGGGGATGAAGCCGCAGCCGCAGTACGAGCACGGCATCGGCAGCGGAATCATCCTCTCGCCGGACGGCTACATTGTGACCAACGACCACGTGGTCAATGGTGCAACCCAGATTCGCGTGACGATGGATGATCGCCGCGTCTTCCCGGCCAAGCTTATCGGCGTGGACAAGCTGAATGACCTGGCCGTGATCAAGATCAACGCCAGCAATCTGCCCAGCCTTCCCTGGGGCGACTCGGCCAAGCTACATCCCGGCCAGACGGTGCTTGCCTTCGGCAACCCCTTCGGCAACTTTCCCTTCACAGTCACTCGCGGCATTGTGAGCGGGCTCAACCGTCCGAATCCGTACTCTGACGACCCGCGCAAGCCGGGCGACTTCATCCAGACGGACGCAGCCATCAACCCCGGCAACTCCGGTGGTCCGCTGGTGAATGCGTACGGCGAGGTAGTAGGCATCAACACCTTCATTATTTCGGGAAGCGGATCGTTTGCCGGCGCCGGCTTTGCGATTCCCTCGCAGATCGCCAAGAACTCAGTGGACGAGATTATCAAGACTGGCGCGGTGCGCCATGGCTATCTCGGCATCAGCATCAACAACGTGATGCCCGACAATGCCTCATTCTTCAATCTACCCACGGCCTCCGGAGCGATCGTGAGCCAGGTGACTCCGGACTCGCCCGCCAGCCGCGCCGGACTTAAGACGGGCGATGTAATCCGCACGCTGAACGGCAAGGAGATCACAGACAGCAGTGCTCTGCAAGTAGACGTGAGCGAGATGACACCGGGCACCTCACTCGAGCTCGGCATTATGCGCGACGGCAAACCGGAGACGCTGCACGCGACTGTTGGCGAGTTCCACGCCAGCAACACCGAGGAAGCTGATAACCCCGGCAACGGACAGAGCCACGGTAAGCTCGGACTGGCGGTGGACAACCTGACTCCCGACGTGCGCCAGCAGTTCAATATCCCTGAGCATGTGCACGGAGCGGCGGTTCAGAACGTGCGGCCGGGAAGCGCGGCAGAAGACGCCGGCCTCGCACCGGGCGACGTCATCCTTGAGGTCAACCGGAAACCGGTGGACAGCGCCGACAGCTTTGTGAACGCGATTCACTCGGTTCCTGCCGGCAAGGACATCCTGTTGCTGGTGTGGTCGAACGGCGGCGCGAGCTATCGCGTGATCCATCCCGACCAGAATCCGCAGAACGGCATGTAGGCTCGAACATCCGGGTCCCATCTTTTTCGTCTTTCTCCGCGGAAAGGATGGGAGCCCAGCGTCTACGGTCCAACGCGGATTTTCCGGTATCCCCAGCCTGTCGATAGAAAGAAGTCGACAGGATGGGGCACCGAGGTCCGTCCCCTGCGATTATTCTTCCCTGCTGCGCGCGATACGGCGGTTCCGGAGCCACTTGGCCACGCCGAGCGTGAGCAGCATTCCGCCGAAGGGAATACACCCCAACACAACGATCAGGGCGAACCAGCCGGCATTTGTGCGCGCACCGGTGCGCGTGAAACCGCCGAACACGGTTTCGAGCAGGATGCCGGCGACAATGCCTGCACCGACAATCGAGCCGCCGCCTTGTAAAAGCTGGCGCGTGCCGTCATCAGGCATTGCCGGTTTGTTGGATTTTGGCCCACGCGCGCTCGACGCCATTTCAGATCTTTTTCTATTCCTTTGTTATCCCTGCGCCAGGCGCAGCATCACGTAGGTGATGACGCCCGTAACCGAAACATAGAGCCAGAGCGGAAACGTCCATCGCGCGACTTTGCGATGCTGCGGAATGCGGCCGGAAAGTGAAAAGAAGAACGTGACCAGCACTAGAGGCAGCGCCACGACGGCGAGCAAAATGTGGCTGGCCAGCAGACACAGATAAAACGTGCGGAACGACGCATGCACCGGATAACGCACATCGCCATGCAGGGCGTGGTGCAGGATATAACTCACCAGGAACAGCGTGGAGAAGACAAAGGCCGTGATCATTGCAGCGCGATGCTGCCGGATGCGGTGCGCACGGATGAACGTGTAGCCGATGAGCAGCG
>JASHVE010000317.1 GCA_030039675.1 Acidobacteriaceae bacterium
ATTGTGATCAATGCCGAGAAGGTGCGGTTGACGGGCCTGAAGAGCCAGAAGAAGGTTTATCGGCGCTACACCGGCTTCCCCGGCGGTCTGCGCGAGGAGTCGTTTACCCGGCTGCTCAACCGCAGGCCGGAGAAGGTTCTGGAAGAAGCGATCAAGGGCATGTTGCCCAAGACGAAGCTGGGCCGTTCGATGGGCACGAAGCTGAAGGTTTATCGTGGCGACAAGCACCCCCACCAGGCGCAGCAGCCGGTGGCGCTGGAAATTGCGTAGAGGCGGCTATCAGCTGACAGCTATCAGCTTTCAGCTCATCGTGCCGGAACGAACTGCCGGGGCCAAACAAGATTTCGGCAGGGGAACGAAGAACTGAAGGCTTACGGCTGAGAGCTGAAGGCTAGGAGAGAGCATGGCGGATCTGGTTCAGTATTACGGGACGGGGCGGCGCAAGTCGGCGATCGCGCGCGTTTTTCTGCGTCCCGGCACGGGCGAATGGAAGGTCAACGACAAGGCTTTCGACGAATACTTCGTCACCGAGCAGCAGCGTGTCTCGGCCAAGCGGACGCTGGTGGTGGCCAATCTGGCCTCCAACTTTGACGTCGTGACCACCGTAACCGGCGGCGGCGTGGCTGCGCAGGCGGATGCAGTGAAGATGGGCGTAGCCCGTGCGCTGATTGAGTTCAACCCGGAATTGCGCAAAGCGCTGAAGTCCGAAGGCCTGCTCACCCGCGATGCACGGGTGAAGGAGCGCAAGAAGTACGGCCAGAAGGGCGCACGCAAGCGGTTCCAGTTCAGCAAGCGCTAGGCGCTTGCGAGTTTGCAGTTCAAAGTTCGTAGTTCACAGTTGGATCTCGCTGCCAGAAACTACGAACTGTGAACTGCGAACTGTGATTTCACAAATCTCCCCGCAAGGGGCATCAATTCCGGCCAGGCTGGAATGCAGTCCACGAAGGAGGACCATTGGCCACCATCACTATGAAGGAGCTGCTCGAAGCGGGTGTTCACTTCGGGCATCAGACGAAGCGCTGGAACCCGAAGATGAAGGAATACATCTTCGGCGAACGGAACGGGATCTACATTATCGACCTGCAGAAGACGCTGAAGCTGTTCAAGGATGCGTCGAAGTTTGTCACCGATCTTTGCGCGCAGGGGCGGACAATTCTGTTTGTCGGCACCAAGCGCCAGGCACAGGACGCAATCGCCGAAGAGGCGACGCGCGCGAGCATGCCGTATATCAACCAGCGCTGGCTGGGCGGGCTGCTAACCAACTGGGTCACGGTGCAGAAGTCGGTAAAGCGCCTTCAGGAACTGGATGAGATGGCCGTGGATGGCCGCTACGACCTGCTGACCAAGAAAGAAGTGATCCGGCTGGAGCGGGAGCGCAAGCATCTGCAGGCAAACCTGGCCGGCATCAAGAATATGAAACGGCTGCCGGATGCGCTCTTCATCGTCGACTCGAACAACGAGGCGATTGCGGTGAAGGAAGCGCGCAAGCTGGGCATTCCCGTGGTTGCGGTGGTGGATACGAACTGCGATCCGACGGTGGTGGATTACGTAATCCCGGGCAACGACGACGCGCTGCGGGCCATCCGCCTCTTTACGTCGAAGATTGCTGACTCGGCGGCCGAGGGCGTGAACCTGGTGGGTGACAAGGCGTTCGTCGAGGAGGTTCCGGAGCCGGCAGAGCCTGGGGTCGAATCGCTGGCCGGAGAAGCTTCGTCGGCGGATGACGATGGTTTTGAAGCAGCCCTGGGCGGCGGCGTTCGCAAGGCGCCTGCAGCGGTTGCCGCGCTCGATGAGGATGAGGCTGCCGAGGGGGCCTACTAATTCTTCCTGCGTACGAAACCAGCGTGGCAGCCTAGGCGTTTGCCACGCTTTTCTTTTGTTCAGCGCCCGGATAGGCAATTTCGTATCCGCTGAAACAGGCTGGAAACATTCCGGCGTTAACGTTGAGTCGAGAGATCTCGACGAGGAAAATGAGAGATGACTACTGTGAGCGACAAGATTGATGCCAAATTGGTGAAAGAGCTTCGTGACAAGTCCGGGGCGCCGATGGGCGACTGCCTGAAGGCTTTGCAGGAAGCCAAAGGGGACATCGAAGAAGCATTCGTAGTTCTGAGGAAGAGAGGTATGGCCTCGGCTCAGAAGAAGGCTGCGCGCAGCACCAATGAGGGCACGGTGGGCACATATATTCATGCCGGCGGCAAGATCGGCGTGCTGATCGAGCTGAACTGCGAAAGCGACTTCGTTGCACGGACCGATGACTTCCAGGATCTGCTCAAGGACATTGCGATGCATATTGCGGCGAGCGATCCCCGTTACGTAAAGCCTGAGGATGTGACCGCGGCCGATCTTGAGCGCGAAAAGGAGATCTATCGCGCGCAGGCGGCGGCGACGGGCAAGCCGGCCAACGTGATCGAGAAGATCGTCGACGGCAAGATGGCGAAGTTCTATGAAGAGGTCTGCCTGCTGGAGCAACCCTTCATCAAGGACCAGGCTGTGAGCATCAAGGAGCTGATCGCGCAGAAGGTGGGCAAGCTGGGCGAGAACATTACTGTGCGGCGTTTCGCGCGGTTCAAGGTCGGCGCACCGGATTGGACGGTAGCACAGACAAAGGCCGTCGAAACCGCCGAGTAATTTCCTTCCGCTCCAAAATCAAAGGGCAGCCCGCAAGGGCTGCCCTTTTTGCTGGCGTAAAGCCGGCTTACGGCAGATAGTAACGGAGCGACGTAAAGACCATGTTGTCGTCGCCATGCGCGCCGTTGCCCGGGTTGGCGGTGCCGCCTGCTCCGGACCAGAGATCGCGGCGAATCCAGCTGTACTGGAAGCCCTGACGCAGTCTGCCCTTGGGGCCGGCATAGATGTTGTACCAGTAGCCGGCAGTGAACTCCTGCACGTCCTTGGTGTTGCCGCCGCAATTGGTCGGAGCGGTTGGGTCGCTGGTCGGGTTAGCAGCCGTAGATGCAGGCTCAACCAAGCAGCCTGACATATTGACACTGCGGGTGCCGTACCCTACCTGCGTGGTGCCGTTCAACACATAATCGCGATCAAGATAATCGCCGCCGTAGTTGAAGTAGATCGTTGTCCGCGGGTTGGGGTTCAGTTCGAGAGTGCTGAGCGCGGAGAAGCCATGGATCGGCGAAAGCTGACCGTCGGGACGGATGGTTACGTCGCCGATCGTCGACGAGCCGTAACGGCCTACACCCTGGCCCCACAGGCCCTTCAAACCGATGGTGACCTTTTTGCTGGCCAGCGGAGCGCGGAAGCCGCCGCCGATACCGGAACCCACCTCCATATCGTTATAGGGAGCTGCGCCGGTGGGATAGATGCGGTCGCGGAACAAACGGTCAATGCTAAAGATCTCCCAGTGGCCCCAGCCAGGCTCGAAGGCCATCTTTACAACGAAGTCCGGAGCAAGGTTGAAGGAGTAGTTGGCTAAGGCCGATCCGGAGGCGCTTCCACCCGCGTTGTAAAGGCCGCCGCTGGTTCCGGCTGAGCCGATCAGCAGATTCGTGGGCAGGTTACTGCCGCCCGGGTTCAGGGTCTCAGCGTTCTCAGCAGAGAGGCCGATGAAAACCTTGTTTCCGAGATCCTTGCTCATCCGGAAGCTGTACTGGCGGGTCCACACGAAGCCGGCTTCGTACTGTGCATCGATCGTCGAGGGCAGAATTTCGGTTCCGCGCGTCAGGCCCTGCGTGGTTTCCGTGGCCAGCGACCATCCCTGACCGGCGGAGAAATCCCAACCGTCGGACAGCTTCGCATCCGCCCACAGTTGGCGCTGGCGCATCACGTAGCTGTTGGACTGGTTGCTGTTCGAGGTCACGCCAGCGCCCAGCCAGTCCATCTCGTAGTAGCCGGTCAGGGTGACGTTGTCGAGCTTGCCGATTGCCTTCAGTGCAAGGCGCGACTGGCGGCCCGATCCATAAAACTCGCTCAGCTGCCCTGCGTCAGAGTTCGCCAGCGGAACGCCTGTGAACGGCGTATTGATGTCGCCTGCGGTAGCGGCGCTGCGCCACACAGTTTCGCCCGCCAGAAAGCTGCCTGCGGGCGAGATTGTGATGCCCTTGTAGTAGAGCGCATCGGGACTGGTGACCATCTTTTTGATGTTCGCCGTCTCATCGGAAACAGTGGTAGCCAGCGAGGTCTGATTCGCCTTCAGGTCGTTCACCGTTCCCTGCAAAGTGGAGACAGCCGCGGCATTTTCAGTGAAGGACTGCTGCTGCGCATCCACTGCAGCCTGCGCCTTGGCGGCAGCAGCCTGCGCGTCCGCCGCCGACTGCTGCGCCTGCTTCAACTGCGTATCCTTGTCGGCCAAGTCGCTCTTCAGCGTGTCGATTTGCGTCTGCATCTGCAGGCGCAGCTTTTCAATCTGTTCTTCGACGGAAGGCGGGGGAGGTGTGTTTGCCTTTCTGTGCTTCTTGGCCGCTTCGCTCGTTTGAGCTTGAACTCGGATATGGGGAACGGCGAAACTGGCTGCAACTAGTACCATGGCAGCCGCGCTGACTTTGAATTTCATTGAGCCTCTCTTTATCCTCTCGGATCGGGTTTTTGGTTACAGCACAAATGCCGACGGGAACCGCATGTTCCCACCCTGGGGATACGGAGCAACCAAGGTTCGCAGGGTTTCCCATCCGCACCAGAGTGTAAACATGAAGCGGTGGAGAGCTTTGACTTGATGAAAACTAGCTTGCTACTTCCGAATCCAAGCCTCGCAGATTCAGATGAATATTTGACGAATTTACAGAGTTTTCACAAAGGTATCTATCTTGCCGTAACCACTGCAATTACCACCGGAAGTTTACGGCAAAACCAAGGTTACTGTGTCCTGTTGAGTTCAGTTCCAGGCCGCCGCTCTCTGATGGTCGCGTCGACGCGCATGTTCTCGCTCCGAGATACATCAACCCTGGTTTTGCTTTATCGCGCTGTAACACTCAAATCACCTCATGAGCCCACCGACCCGGCCTGCGTCTGAATGATTCGTGACCGGAAAACGCTCACTTAGCTCCAGCTTCTTTTCCGGCACTCAACAGGTTCGCCAGCAGCCGGTACGCTCCCGGCACGAGTTCGGGGAACTGGCGATAGAGGGCGTATGCGACATAGATATAGGTGCCCTTACCCGGATGAGCAACGAGCAAGCCGCCGCGCTGCGGGTCCTGCCCGGCATCGGCGGTCTCGGTGAGAGCGGTATAGCCTGGATCCCAGGTATCGAGGAACGAGTGGCCGCGTTCCTCCATCCATCCGTCAAAATCCTTCGGAGTGATCTTGTTGGGCGACGAGAGAAGCGGGTTGGAGGGATCGAGCAGCTTTACGACCGACTGTTCATCGACGACACGCTCAGGAATCCGGCCCATCGAGAGCGGCAGAGGAGCCGGGAAGTTGCCGCTTTGGTACTGCACCACGAGCGTCCCGCCATTCCTGACGAACTCATCGAGACGCGGCTGGGCAATAGTCAGTTCCGGCCGCGTGGAATAAGCGCGAATGCCGATCACGATCACACTCCACGCAGAGAGATCGCCGGAGGCTAATTCGTCGGCGGTCAACAGGTGCGGTGCAATCCCTAACTGCTCGATCGCTTCCGGGACATGATCGCCGGGTCCCATCACATAGGCGACCTTGAGGCCAGGCGCGACCTTTACGTCGACCCTGCGGGTCTTCAGCTGCGCCGGACTATAGAGGTTATACGGCCGCAACCCCGGATAGCCGACGCTTTGCCAGCCCGTCTCGTACACGTTGCCGCCCGAGTGAGCGACGGCTTGAATGGCGTACGCACCCGACTCACCCGGAGCCGGCGTGACGGAAAACGTCAGCGGCGCCGTGTCGCCAGCGCTCTTCAAGTGGAATGCGGCCTGCTCTGGCTCGCAGCTCCAGCCTGCGGGCAGTTTGAGCTGGACGGTTCCCTCAGCGGGTAACTGGGCATGAACCGTCACATGCACAGGCAATGCTGAGCCATCCAGCGGCAGGATGCGTGCCTGCGGTTCCACGCGCACGCCGATGGCGGGTGTAACGACCAGCGGTTCGTAGATGCCGCCAGGGCCGGGGACACGCTCGAGGGTCTGCACTACCTCGCTGAGAAAGATCGGAAGGTCATCGAAGCGGAACTCGGCCAATGCCCACAGCGGATAGGGTGCGAACGAATGCAGCCGCAGGGCTGGGTTGGCGATGTCGTAATACGGCTGCGCAGGAGACGGCCGTGTGAAGTAGGGTTCGGTCGGTGTTGCGTCTTGAGAGACCTGCACGCGGAAGGTCTGGTCGGTTTCCGGAGCAGCGGCGGACGCGGCATCGATGGGGCCGCCGGTGTCTTCGACCCGCCAGGCGCTGCCGGATTCGCTCTGGAGGACAATCCCTTTCAGACGCGTTTCGGCGTTCGCCTGCGCTACATGAACGCGCACGTGAAACACTTCGCCGGGGTACACGCTGCGTCCCGTCTCGTCGGGTGACTCGCCTGCAAACGGTCCACCGCCTCCTCGGCCGCCCGCGTTCGCCGTGGATGCAGCCAGATCGAGGCCGAGCAGATCCTTCAGCGCAGACTGGAACTCGTCAGCCTTCACGCCGAGTTCGAAGAGGAGGCTGGCCTTAGCCCGCGCATCGAGATTGCTGTTGGAGACCTGCCCGTAGAGATCCAGCGTACGGCGGTAGAGAGGCGTGAGCTTGTGGGCAAAACCGATCCGGTCCTGAGTGAACCATTCGGGCTGCAACGCTCTCAGGCCCTCGTCGATCTGCCGCAAACCGTTTGTGAGCCATGCGGGAGGGTTCGCACCCGCGAGCGGCGCGAGTCCAGCGAGACTGGTGTCGATCTGGACCTTTCCGTTGTGGAATAGATTGTCGTTCTCGCTCTTGGTTCCCGCAGGAGCAGTTGCTGACGTGGTGACGCCCCACAGGTGATAACTCGACTCGCCGGGCCCGCTCAGCGCCGGGTTCGCGCCGCCGTTCTGCGACTTCTGCTCACCCCATCCCTCCCGCGCAATCTGCACGTAGGTACGGCCCAGGACCGGGTCCCACGTGCCCACGGGTACGGTCACATCAGCTGAAGGCGGGTCCGTCGTCCAGGTATCGGTAATGTAATTGTGAAACCGGGCGGGCGCCGATTTTCCCGTGGCGTAGTCGAACATGGTTCCGTTGCTTACCCGCGCAAACGGCACACGTGAATATACGGCCTGCACTTGCCACGGCTGTATGCCACCCTGCAACTGCTCGGGAAACACGTTGGGATCGGCTGCGGCCTTGAAGACCTCCTGCGCAATTTCGCCCGAGACCTGGTGTTGCCCGTGGCCATCCGTGATGCCGCCGACGAACGTGGATACGATGATCTGCGGCCGCTCCCGCCGCACGGCCAGCACGGCGTCGTAGAGCACGCGCTCATGGCTCCATTGCTGAAAGGCTTCCTGCTGCGTCTTCGAAAATCCGAAATCGGCCTCTGTGCCCCAGAGTTGCTTGGCGCCGTAGTACTGGTCGGCTTTCAACAGCTCGTTGGTACGGATGAGCCCCATGGCGTCATCTTCGTCGGCCGACATGACGTTCTGGCCGCCCTCGCCGCGCGTGAGCGTGAGCGATGAAACCCGCACCCCCAAACCGCGCGAGAGATATGTCATCAGCGGGCCATCCTCATCGTCGGGGTGGGCCACGATCACCATCACACTGGCAGTGGTGCCCAGCTCTTTGAGCGCCCGTGCCAGAGCAGCCTGGCCGCGATCTTCGGGCAGCGGCAGCGCGTTGACCTCCGGCTCCGGACGGGGCAGCGCTGCCATGATGTTCCTTGCCTGCGTCGGCTGCTGCGCGGCCAAGAAACGTGGAACACACAGAGGATCTGCGCCCGGTAGAATGAGGCCCGCGATGGCCACGAAAGCCGCTGCTCGATGCAATCGCCACTCAGGGAACATACTTGGTATCAGTGTACAATCCGTGCAGCACCGAACCCGCATGACTCTTTCTCCGCACGCGATCACAAGCAGCCAAAAACTCGAACGCCGCATCGGGCTGCGCTCGGCGGTGCTGTTCAACATGCTGGAGATGATCGGCGTGGGCCCCTTCATCACGCTGCCGCTGGTGATCGCCGCGGCGGGGTACCGGCTTTCAATATGGGCATGGGTGGCGGGTGCAGTGATTGCCGTGGCGGACGGCCTGGTGTGGGCGGAGCTGGGCGCGGCGTTTCCGCTGGCCGGCGGCTCGTATGCGTTTCTGCGCGAGATTTACGGGCCCGAGCGTGCAGGCAACTGGCTGAGCTTTTTGTTTGTGTGGCAGGTTGGGTTCACGGCGCCGCTTTCGATTGCGTCAGGGTGCATCGGCCTGTCGGGATTTCTGGCGGTCTTCTGGCCGGGCCTGGATGGTGCTCCGATTGCCGCGTTGCCGGCGCTGCGCTACGCGAACTTCGCAGCGGCTGCGGCCTGCGCGCTGGTGACTGTGCTCCTGTATCGCAATCTGCGGTCGATTACGCGGCTGGCATGGGTGCTGTTTGCGGGCGTGATGGCGGCGCTTATGGGAGTGATCGTTTCCGGATTTGCGCACGCTGCAGCGAGCGGCGGCTGGCATCTGCCCAAAGCGCCGGCATTGTCCGCGGCGCTTGCGCTCAGCGGCCTTGCGCAGGCAACGCTGATTACGACCTACGACTACTGGGGCTATTACAACATCTGTTTTTTGGGCGGCGAGGTGCGCAGGCCGGAACGCACGATTCCGCGCGCCATTCTGCTCTCAGTGCTCTTCGTCTCCGCGTTCTACATCGCGATGAATCTCGCTGCTCTGCCCTCGCTGCGGGATGCGGCAACACACGCGGCCGAGAGCGCTGCGCTGCGCGTGCAACTGGTGGCCGATATTGCACGTTCGGCGTGGGGGGGCTGGGCTGGTTACGTGATCGCGGCGCTGATTGTGTGGACGGCCTTCGCTTCGGTTTTTTCGTTGCTGCTCGGCTACTCACGTGTACCCTACGCTGCGGCGCGCGATGGCAATTATTTCGGATTTCTCGCCGCTGTTCATCCAAAGCACGGCATACCGCACCGCTCGCTGGTGGCTCTGGGCGTAGTGGCTTGCTGCTTCTGCTTCTTCTCGCTCACGCAGGTGATCACGCTGCTGGTGATTACACGCATCCTACTGCAGTTCCTGCTGCAGCAGTTTGGCGTGATGCTGCTGCGCGTGAAAAGGCCAGAGCTGAAACGACCATTCAAAATTCCGCTGTACCCGCTGCCTCCGCTTGTGGCGATCGCCGGATTTCTCTTTATTCTGGTGAACCGCGCGCAGGCGCTCGCAGGGCTGGCGGTGGCCGCGGCGATTGCCGTCTCCGGCACGGTCCTCTACCTCATCCGCGCCCGCAGGCTGCGTCAATGGCCGTTTGCGCCTGCGACTTCGAGCGGAACAAGCGCTTAAAGCGGATTCGTCTGAATGCTGCAGATCCGGTACTGCCTATTCGCTTAGCACATACGCCGCCAGAGACCGCCGAATTGTAACTTCGCGGTCTCATCGGGTGTCTAATAATTGCGATGGTTCGTTTCTCCGGGGAGGCCGCTCATGTTTATCGGCAATGCTTCTGACATTCCGTCGTCAGAGATTACGTCTCGTGATACATACCGGCTCTATCTCAACCGCCGGAAGTTTTTGCGCGCCGCAGCGGCCGCGGGCGGGGCGATGCTGGGAGGGGATCGGCTGGCGGAGCTCTTCGATCCGCGGGCCGTAGCGCATGCCGACACGAAGCTGCAGACAGTGTCCAGCCCGCTGACCACAACAGGCGAACAACTGACGAGCTACGCGGACATCACGCATTACAACAATTTCTATGAGTTCGGCGTGGACAAGGGAGATCCTGCGAAGAATGCCGGCGGATTGCCGACGCGGCCATGGACGATCAAGGTGGAGGGCAAGGTCGCCAAGCCGCTGACTTTCGACATCGACGATCTGCTGAAACTCAGGCCGCTCGAAGACCGCGTCTATCGCTTCCGCTGCGTGGAAGCGTGGAGCATGGTCATTCCCTGGGTTGGCTACTCGCTGTCGGAGTTCATCAAGCAGTGCAACCCGCTTTCGACGGCGAAGTTCGTGCAGTTCCTCTCTTATTACGACCGGCACGTGGAGAAATGGTCGGGTGAATCGACGATTTACTGGCCGTACTCCGAAGGGCTGCGGATGGACGAGGCAATGAACCCGCTCACGCTGCTGACGTTCGGCCTCTATGGCGAGGTGCTGCCCAACCAGGATGGCGCACCCGTGCGCGTGATTATCCCGTGGAAGTATGGATTCAAGTCTGCCAAATCGATCGTAACGGTGCGCTTTGTGGACAAGATGCCGGCGACGACATGGAATGACATGGCGCCGAATGAGTACGGGTTCTATTCCAACGTGAACCCCAATGTGGACCATCCCCGCTGGAGCCAGAAGACCGAACGGCGCATCGGACTGCCGTTCTATGAACAGCGGCGCACGACGCTGATGTTCAACGGCTATGGAGACCAGGTGGCGTCACTGTACGCGGGGATGAATTTGAAGAAATACTACTGAAGCGGAGTTAGCCGCGCTTCGCGGGTGCTAGCGGAGCTGGGCTTCGTCTCGTGATTTCACCAGCTCCACCAACACCGCTCACTTCGCTAACTCCGTTCTTGGACACTCATGAAGCCCTCGACACTTGTTTTGCTCAAGACTCTTGTCTGGATTGCCTGCCTTTGTCCGCTCGCCGATCTGCTGTGGGGCGCGGTCAACAACAATCTGGGTCCTGATCCAACGGCAGAGATCGCCAACGTGACCGGCCTGACTGCACTGTGGACGCTGGCCATCACGCTGGCCATTTCACCGGTGCGCAAGCTGTTACCTCAGCTCACGTGGCTGATCAAGTTCCGCCGACTCCTGGGCCTCTTTGTCTTTTTCTATGCGACGCTGCATCTGTTGACGTACGTGGCCCTCTACGCGGGTTTCGATCTGAATACGATGAAGACCGACATTACGAAGCGGCGCTTCATCATCATGGGCATGACGACGTGGCTGCTTCTTCTGCCGCTCGCGCTCACTTCGACAAACTGGGCGATTCGCAAACTCGGCGGCAAGAACTGGAACCGCCTGCACAAGCTGATTTACCTGGCCGCGATCTGCGCCACGATTCACTACTGGTGGAAGGTGAAGACCGGAGTGCTTGAACCCGCGCCGTTCACGCTCATATTGCTGGTGCTCCTCCTCGCGCGGCCGGTGATCGCGTGGATGCAGCGGCGGAGAACACGCGCGGTCGTTGTGTGATCGTTGGTTGGCAGATGGAGTTCGTGCTATCCCACCCCTGCGGCAAAAGCAGAGACACCGCAAGGATGGGGCAGCCTCTGTTGTACAAGCTCAAACCATTTCGAGAGGCATTTCGTCGGACCGCGGGGCGCGTTCGTGGCCCTTCAATTTGGGATCGCTCACGCCGATCTCGCGGAAGAACGCGCGCGCCTGGTTGAGGCTGGGCGCGTTGGCGCAGCCCTCATAATCAGGATCGGCGAACTGCGCTGGATCGTCCTCCCACCAGCAAACTTCGCAATGCGCGAAGGTTCCGGGCGGCTCCCATAGAAGTGTCAGATAGCCGCAACAGGGACAGGCAAAGCGCGGCTCGCGCGGAGCGGACCCTGCGGAATGGCGTGAGTCCCCCTCTTCGATCTCGACTGCTTCGATCGCCAGAGTTTCTGCTGCAGCCTCCAGCGCGGCTTCATCATCGAACCGCAACACCGTCTGTGCTACGGGAGAAAAACTTTTTCTGTGCAGCGGCGTCGGTCCCAGCCGCGACAACGCGGCCAGGTGCTCGGCGGAGCAGTAACCCTTGTGGCGGGCGAGGCCGTAGCCAGGATACCGGCTATCAAGTTCGATCAGCAGCCGGTCGCGGTGCACCTTGGCCAGCACGCTGGCTGCGGCGATGGAAAGGCTGATCGAGTCGCCTTGCACGACGGCCTGCTGCGGGCACGGCCAGTCGATGGTGTCTACGCCGTCAATCAGCAAATAATCGGGCATGAGCGCGAGCTGCTCGACCGCCATGCGCATGGCCAGCAACGATGCGTTGCGAATGTTGATGCGGTCAATGGTCTCCACATCGACGGCGGCGATAGCCCAGGCCACGGCGCTCGAGCGAATCTCACGGTCGAACTCGTTTCGGGCTTTTTCGGTGAGCTTCTTGGAATCGGTAAGGCCTTGCAGGGGACAACCCTTTGGAAGAATGACTGCGGCCGCAACCACAGGGCCGAACATGGGTCCGCGGCCCACCTCGTCCAGACCGGCGACGAGCAGGGCGCCACGGCGGCGCGCGGCGCGCTCCAGCTTCCATCCACATACCGGTTCGGCTGCCGCAGGTTTGCCCATGCGTACAGTATAGAAAGCGCGCAAAAAACCCTCAGCTGTGGGAGCTGAGGGTTTTGTTGAAAACGCGATAGAAATTGCGAAGGCTAGACGCGGACCTTGCCGGTTTCGCGGTCGATCTCCTTCAGTCGGGCTGCCTTGCCGCGGAGTCCGCGGATATAAAACAGCTTCGCGCGGCGCACCTTGTAGCTGCGGACCTTCTCGATCTTGTCGATGACCTTGGAGTTGAAGGGGAAGATGCGCTCGACGCCCTGGCCGAAGCTCATCTTGCGCACGGT
>JASHVE010000318.1 GCA_030039675.1 Acidobacteriaceae bacterium
ACCCACTGCTGCAAAGTGGCATTTTCCTCAAGAAAATGCCACCTTCCGCGGTTTCGGCAAGGGCACATCAACTGTGGAACCGCTCTAGCCTCTAGCTCCTAGCCTTTTCATCGTGATGATCAGCTTTCCCAGCTCACCGCACGCAGTCTTGCTTGGACATGAGCTAGAAGCTAAAAGCTAGCAGCTGGAAGCTGCCCTTCACGGCTCGAGCAGGATCTTGCCTGTAGTCTTACGCGCCTCGAGGTCGATCTGCGCCTGTGCGGCATTGGCCAACGGATAGATGTACTCTGTGCGCAATTTAAGTTCGCCGCTCGCTGCCCAGCCCAGCACATCGCCCGATCGCCACTCCAGCTCGGCCCGAGTTGCGATGTAGTGCCAAAGTGTAGGCCGCGTGATGAAGAGCGAGCCCTTGCCGCTGAGCTGGATAAGATCGAAGGGCGGCACGGAGCCGCTGGATGCGCCAAAGAGCGCCAGCAGCCCACGCGGACGCAGACAGTTGAGACTTTTGTCAAAGGTTGTCTTACCCACGGAGTCGTAAACCACATCCACACCCTTGCCACCGGTAAGGCGCTTCACTTCCGCTTCAAAGTCCACCTGGGTGTAGAGAATTACCTCAGCAGCACCCGCTTCACACGAAAGCTCAGCCTTGGCCGGCGTGGATACCGTGGTGATGACGCGCGCGCCCAGCCGCGACGCCATCTGTGTGAGCAGCAGGCCCACGCCACCGGCGCCTGCATGGACGAGCACCGTGTCACCGGACTTGAGAGAAAAAGTGGAATGCGTGAGATAGTGCGCGGTCATGCCCTGCAACATGGCTGCGGCAGCTTTCTCGGGCGCAAGCGCGGCAGGAACCTTCACCAGTTGCGCGGCAGGAACCAGCGCGTACTCGGCGTAGCTGCCCAGCACGCTGGTGGAAGCAACCGCCTCACCCGTGGAGAATCCGGTGACGCCCGGCCCCAGTTCTTCTACCGTACCCGCAGCCTCACTGCCAGGTGTGAAGGGCAGCGCTGCTTTGTAGACGCCTTTGCGGAAGTAAGTTTCGATGTAGTTGACCCCCGCGGCCTCCACCCGAATGAGCACCTGCCCTGGTTCCGGTTGCGGAATGGGCAAATCGACGACCCGCAAAACCTCGGGACCGCCTATCTCCTGAATCTGGATGGCCTTCATGACAGGGTTAAGCATGAACCCTGAGGGTAGGGGGCTGCAAGAGCGATAAAAGCAGGCAATAAGAAACAGAGATCAGCGAACACAAAGCCAGTGCCGCAAACTCCGTGAAGCGCAGCACCTATTCCCTGTTCCTTACTCCCTGTCTTTAAAAGTTCCCGTCCTGGCGCTCAGACATCAGGTTCTGCTCGTCGCCCGAGGAGAGCCTCACAAGGCGATCGACGGCATACGACGCGGGATGCTGGCCAGTGTAGTAATGACGCACCTGCAGTTCGCCCAAAAGACCGATGGCTAACAACTGGATGCCAGCGACAAGCAGCACCGAGCCAAGAACAAACATCGGCTCATGCTCGCTCATCACATCCATGTGCGGATGAAGCAGCTTCATGCCCAGCAGCACGGCGGCTACGGAGCTTCCAGCCAGCATGCCCAGTGCGCCGAGCCCGCCAAAGAAGTGGAGCGGGCGGCTCATGTACTTGAGCAGGAAACGGATGGTCATCAGGTCAAAGAGTACACGGAAGGTGCGTCCTAAACCGTAGTGGCTCTTGCCCCGCTCCCGGTTCACATTGTGGATGGGAATCTCGCAGATGGAGGCCCCGTACCAGCTCGCCAGCGCGGGAATGAACCGATGCATCTCACCGTAGAGTGGAATGTTGTGGATCACCTCGCGACGATACGCTTTGAACGTGGTGCCGAAGTCGTGAATGTCCACACCCGACAGTTTGGCCATCAGCCAGTTGGCGCACCGCGAAGGAATGCGGCGGAAGACAAAGTTGTCGATGCGCTCCTTGCGCCACCCGGAGACCACATCGTATCCCTCGTCGAGCTTCTCGAGAAACGCAGGAATGTCGTTGGGATCGTGCTGCAAATCGCCATCCATGGCCAAGATGAACTCGCCCGAGGCGTGGTCGAATCCGGCGGCCAGCGCCGAGGTCTGGCCGAAGTTGCGCCGCAACTTCACCACCAACACCCGGCTGTCAACCGCAGCGATCTCTTCGAGGAGCTTGTACGTGCGGTCGCTCGATCCGTCGTCGACCAGCACCAGTTCGAATCCTTCGCCCACCTGCTCCATTACCTGCTTCAGGCGGGCATAAAGAACGGTTACGTTCTCTTCTTCGTTGTGAAATGGCACAACAATCGAGTACTTAGCCATATGAGACCTTAGACGTCAGTTAGATGGGCCAAGTCTACCGTACGGTTCGGAAAAATCTTCTCCTAACCACACCGCAGCCACGGCTTGCAACGGCGGAACGATCTGCCGTCTGAAACTACTACCGGTCCAGTTCGTCGAGCATTGCTTGCATCTCACTGAGCGCATGGCTATTACCGCTACGCGCGGCGCAGCCGATCCCAGCCTTCAGGCGCTCAATGGCTTCGGCGGTACAACCGGCGCCAGACAGCGTCTGCGCCGCCATGAAGTAACCGGCCGTGTAATCCGGATCGTTCTTGAGCAGGATATCGAATTCGGCCAATGCCGCAGCCATCTCGCCCCGGCTCACCAGTTCCATGGCGATTCCGTACCGGGCAAAGCTGTTTTTGGGATCCAATGCGAGAATCTCTCTGAGTCCTGCAATCTTATCGGTGGTGCTCATAAGCCGGTCCGTCCTGTTGCGCGCGGGCCACACGTGGAATTTGCGTATTTGGCGAGGATTGCCGAAACTAAAACAGAATATCTCCGGCCTGAGTTGCCGGTTCGCCTGCCGCAAGTTCCATTGTAGCCGGAGTTCAGGGGAATGCGCGCGCCAGGCCAATAGTATCGCAAACGGAGCAGGCGCAGCATGAATGAAGCAGAGAGCACCCCCCTTGTGCGCACCGTGGCCAGCACGCAGTCCGAGATGACCGAGATCATCTTGCCTAATGATACGAACACGCTCGGCAATCTGCTGGGCGGCAGGCTGATGCATTTTATCGATCTGACCGGCGCGATGGCTGCGTATCGCCATTCGCGAACGCACGTGGTCACCGCAGCTATGGATCACATCGATTTCATCCGGCCGGTGCACCTGGGCGATCTGCTCACGCTTAAATCGAGCGTCAACCGCGCTTTTACCACTTCGATGGAAGTGGGCGTAAAGGTGTGGGCGGAAAATACGAGGACCGGTACGGTAGCGCATGTTGCCAGCGCGTACCTGGTCTTTGTAGCCATCGATGAGCATGGGCGGTTCATCAAAGTTCCAGCGCTGAAGCCCGAGACGCCTGACGAAATCCGCCGCTATGAAGATGCGTTGCGCAGGCGCCAACATCGCGAAGCGGAGTATGCGCGACGCCGCGAAGCGAAGCTTGCAGCCACTGCGCTCGAAGAAACCAAGGCATAGGGCGCCAAACAGTCACACGGACAAGCCTCTGCACGCACCGAAAATGATCGAGTGTGAACCCATGTCGACTTTTCTTCCATCGCGGCCAAGCTGCACAGCGTATCCGTGCCGTATTGTCTGCCTGACCGACGAGACCACAGAAACTCTCTATCTACTCGGCGAGCAGGACCGGATTGTCGGAATCTCGGCGTACGCGAGCAGGCCGCCGGAGGCGCGCAGCAAGCCGCGGGTCTCCGCATTCCGCGATGCAAACTTCGACAAGATTCTCAACCTCAAGCCGGACCTGGTGCTCGCCTTTTCCGATGTGCAGGCCGAGATCACGCGCGAGCTGGTCCTGCGCGGCGTAACGGTGTTGAACTTCAATCAGCGCAGCATTGCCGAAATCGTGGAGATGATCGCGGTGCTTGCGCGCATCGTCGGAAAACAAGCTGAGGGTGATGCGCTCATCGCAAGCCTCGTTCGCGGTCTCGACGAAATCGCCGAAGCCGCAAACAAATTTCCGCGCCGGCCGCGCGTCTTTTTCGAAGAGTGGCCCGATCCGCTGATCAGCGGCATCCGGTGGGTTGAAGAGCTGATTGAGATTGCAGGCGGCGAAGTGCTCTTTCCTGAACTGCGCGGGTGTGGAAAAGCCAAAGATCGCGTAGTGGATGC
>JASHVE010000319.1 GCA_030039675.1 Acidobacteriaceae bacterium
AGACCCCGGTCAGCGTCGAGGTGACCGCACACCCAAGTCCCGGTTAAAGACCTTGGAAATTACCACCTCTCCCCAGCCGCGCTTCATCCCTGTTTTCCTGCCGACCGTCCCTCTTTCTCAGCCACTCGTCCCAAGACTTTTCCCTTGACAGGCACGCCGAGTGAGCTTAACGTTCCCCTACGAATTTCGTCTTCGAACGAATAATCTTCAGCTCTACGATTTCGGCTAATCGGCTGCGCTCCCTCGGCGCGGCTTCGGGGTTCAAATCACAATCTGGAGGTTCCGATGACGGACAAAGCAGGAGTGCTGTGCTCTGCTCTGGGGGTAGTCGCTCTGTTTCTCAACATATCGGCGCCCGCGGCCGCAGCGGCCGATCGCGGCTTCGCCGCCGTCGGCGGCCAGGTGCAGCCCACCACCGACACTGACCTGGGCGAGTTCACCAGCTCCCACATGGCGATTGAAATTGTTCTCGCACCCCGCAACGCGTCCGGGCTGTCGAGCCTTTTGACCGATCTCTACGATGCGAACAGCGCGAACTACCAGCACTGGCTCGCGCCAGGCGAGTTCTCGTCGCGCTTCGCTCCGGACAGCGCGCAAAGCGCCGCCGTGGCCGCCTATCTGCGCGAAAGCGGATTGGACGTGGAGCAAACTTCATCCCCATTCCTGCTCCGCGCAAGCGGCCCGAGCAGCATGATGGAAACCACCTTCCACACCGCTCTGCACAGCTATAGCAATCGCAAGGGCATCACCTACTACTCGAACGTTGCAGAGATTCAAATGCCCGAAACCCTGGCGCCCGGAGTGCTGGCGGTCGTGGGACTCTCCAATACCGTCCGTCCGCACTCGCACATCGTGCGTCCCGCGAGCCACTCCTCTGGCCCGCCCATTCCAAGCTGCGAAGCGCCTTACCCGACTATCGCCCAGCTCTATAACCTCTTCGTGAACGGCATAGGCTTTCCCGTCGTATATGGCGGAGGCCCCGGCTGCAACGGCCTCACCCCGGATCAGACCAACTCCCTCTACGGTGCGCCCGACCTCGGACCGGCAGCCAAAGGCGAGGGCGTGAATATTGCCGTCTTTGAGCTCTCCGCCTACCAGCACTCTGACATTGATGCATGGACCGAGCAGTTCTACGGCCCGAACTTCAAGGCCCCCCTCGAAGACATCATCGTAGATGGCGGTCCGCTCGCACCCATCTGCCCTATGGGTGACCAATGCCCGCCGTCTTTCGAGGGGTATGCGGGCGACATCGAGGTCGACGCAGACATCGAGACGCAGCTTGCCATTGCTCCCGACGTGCGCCGTCTTCTTGTCTACAACGCGCCCAACGACTTCACCGGGCAGACCGAGCTGGATGAGTACACGAAGATCGCCGACGACGATATCGCCGATGTCATCAGCTCCAGCTGGGGAGAATGTGAGAATGACGCAGGGGCCGGGCTCGTGCAGGCCGAGAACCTGGTCTTCGAGCAGATGGCTCTGCAGGGCCAGAGCATGTTCGGCGCCGCGGGTGATACCGGCGCCTTCGATTGCATCCGCAGCGACGGCACGACGATCGTCAATGTCGACGATCCGCCCTCCCAGCCGTGGGTCACCAGCGTCGGCGGCACTTCGTTTGAAACCTTCAATCCGGATGCGAACCCTGACCCGAGCTATCCCACAGGTGTTGAGACCGTCTGGAACGTCTACAACCTGTGCAACGCCAGCCCGGATGAAGACGGCCTTCCGGGATTTGACTGGTGCGCCGCAGGAGGCGCGGGCGGCGGCGGCAACAGCCAGTTCTGGGGCCGCCCAATTTACCAGAACGGACCGGGCATCACCAATCGTTATACGGCCTATGGCAACGGCACCACGAACTGCGCGCTGGCCCGTAAGGGCACGCCGTGCCGCGAGGTTCCTGACATCTCTGCCGACGCGGACGCCCTCACCGGCTATGCCGAGTACTGCACCGGAAGCGCCGCCACGCCCAATAGCCAATGCACCTTCAGCGCAGGCCAAACGCCGCCCGGCTGGTTCGAAATCGGCGGCACCAGCCTGTCATCGCCGCTCTGGTCGGGAATCATCGCTGACCAGGACGGCTTCTGGCGCGGCCGCCTCGGCAATGCCAACCCGCTGCTTTACCTGCTGTACAACTTCGATCCGGCAGGTTATTTCAACGACATCACCGGCATCCATCAAGCCGAGAACAACAACGGTCTGTTCCCCGTCACCCCCGGCTACGACATGGCCACGGGTATCGGAACACCGAAGATGGGAGCCATCATTACGCTGGTGCCGCAGAGATAGCCAACCGAAGCATGAAAATGGGTGCCCCATCCTTGCGCCTTCTTGCCGGCGCAAGGGTGGGTAAGCACGAACCCAACCCAATCAACTATCCTCACTTTCTTCCACAAGGAAAAACCCATCACCGCTCGAGAAGCCTCAACAGCGGTACAATTCCAGCGCATCTTACCCAGGCATGAGAGGCACCGCCATCCTCAAGGAGGCACCCATGCAGAAGCGCTGGGTCCGCATCGCCATCGCCGCAGCAGCCGTCGTCGTCCTCGTTCTGGTGCTGATACCGCTTTTCGTCCGCGCTGACGCCTTCCGTCCCACCGTCGAGAACGAGCTCTCGCAATCCCTCGGCCGCCGCGTCTCGCTCGGCCACCTCGGCTTCTCGCTGCTGCGCGGCAGCCTGGTCGCCCGCGACGTCGCCGTCGCCGACGATCCGGCCTTCAGCGCTTCGCCCTTTCTCACCGCCAAGTCGCTCCGCATCGGCGTTGAAGTCGGCCCGCTCGTCTTCCACCGCCAGGTGCGCATCACCAAACTCGTCGTCGACTCGCCGTCCATCCAGCTCATTCACGCGGGCAGCGGCCGCTGGAACTTCTCCAGTCTGGGTGGCGCGTCTGCGTCCACGCCCTCCGCGCAGGGCCCGGCACAGGTGCCCGATCTCACGGTCGCGCAGTTGACCATCAGCGACGGCAGCGCCACGGTTTCATCGATGCCCGCCGCCGGCAATCCGCTCGTCGCGAGCGCCGTCGATCTTTCCGTTCAGAACCTGTCCTTCCGCGGCTCATTTCCGTTCCAGCTTTCGGCCAAGCTGCCCGGCTCCGGTTCGCTCAGCCTCAGCGGCAGCGCGGGCCCTCTGAACCAGCAGAACGCCGCGGACACGCCCTTCCGCGCCACGCTCGCGCTCAAGCACTTTGATCCCGTCGCCGCCGGCGTTGTGCCGCCCAATCAGGGCATCGCCATGATCCTCGACATCGACGCGCAGACCGCCTCCGACGGAACCACGCTCACCAGCTCCGGCAAAATCCAGGCCGATCATCTGCAACTGGCGCGCGCCGGCTCGCCTGCACCGCACCCGGTTCTCATCGACTACTCCATCTCGGGCGTTCTCGCCACTGAAACCGGCAGCGTCTCCGATCTCGCCGTGCACACCGGCTCTGTCGCCGTGCACATCACTGGTAACTACCGCCTCGCGCCGCAGGCCGCCGTGCTCGACCTGCACCTGGCCGCGCCCAACCTTCCCGTCGATCAGCTCGAAGAGCTCCTGCCCGCCGTCGGCGTCATCCTGCCCACCGGCTCGCGGCTGCGCGGGGGAGCGCTCACCGCCAATCTCGCTGTCACCGGGCCGGCCACAGCCGCCACCATCGCCGGACCGGTCGAGATTGACAACACCACGCTCGCGGGCTTCGATCTCGGATCGAAGATCGACGGCCTGAAGCTCTTCAAATCCGGCGGCGGCACTGAGATTCAGCTCCTGCGCGCCACGCTCAACGCCACGCCGCAAATCACCCAGATCAGCAACATTGACGCCAACCTGCCCCAGCTCGGCACCGCCACCGGCAGCGGCACCGTTACGCCCGCGGGCGCACTCGACTTCAAGCTGACAGCCACCGTCGCCTCCCTCAATGCCGCCGGCGCCGCAACCAGCAAGGCCGTCAACGCCGCCACCAGCTACGTCGGCGGATTCCTTCACCGCAACGCTGCGCCCGCTGCGGCCACCACGACCAACCGCGGCATCCCCATTACCATCACCGGAACCACGCAGAAGCCTTCCATCCACGCCAACGTGCTCTCGATGTTGAAATAACCCGCACTGCAGGCTCACCAACGGCTTCAGCCTCTGAGAGATGGCGGCGCGGCAGTGAAAAGGCGGGGCTGCTGGTACCCCAATCGAGTAATGCCACCGACCCCCTCATCGCTACCGCAAACGCCTCTAAATTGCTACCCCGAAAGCCCCTAAAGGCCGATGCGTCTTCGCAAGCCTTGACAGATACTTGAACCCATTGAGGATCGATCCGGACAAAATGTCCACTGTCCTCAGCAGGAGGCCATCATGATCCTGTCGAACATGATCGTTCGTGAAACCGCAGAGAATGAGTTCGTCATTGGAATGCTTCTTAGTTCCGGCGTCGGGGAGCCGGTGCAGGGAATCTTTGAAAACAAATCGCTCGAGAACGTAGCTGTCGAGTTCCCGGTAGAAACCGATACGCAACCGAACGCCGAGTTCAGGATTCGCGTCCGCTGCTTTCTCCCCGACCTAGGCTGGTAGCAGATAACGCGTCCGAGCTTTTCGGACTCAGGCCTGCCTCACGCTCTCCCCGAACTCGCAAAGCCGGCTGATCACAGATTCGAGCTCGGGATTCTCGATCGCCTCGTTCGTGAACGATTCAGGGCGCACATAGTACGGATTCAGCAGCGTCAGCGTGGCGTTGATGAACAACTCCGGATGCGCGGTAAGACCTTGCCGCATCGATTCCACAGGCAATGTGTCGGCGTGATACTGGCAGACGCCCCCAAGCTCCGGATGCCCCTGAAAGAACTCCTCGAGCCGCCACTCATATTCGAGCAGCCGCGTGAAGTCCTTGCGCGGGCCGAACTCCCACGTCATATCGCCCGTGGCCCACAGGCCCGCGTAGCCATCGCGCAGGGCTTGCCGCAGGGTATCTTCGAGACTTTGCAGCATCGCGTCCGCATCGAAGAGCCCGGCGCGCAGATGCTGCTGCTCCGACGAGAGCACCAGGCTGCCCTTCGCGCTCTCGTGCGCAACATCGACCCCCACCGCCGCAAGATAAGACCGCATGCCGGCCACCATCGGAGCGCTGTTCAGATACAGGCATCGGTAGTTCTGCTCGAGTTTCTCGCGAATCACGGGAGCTACCAGAGGCAGATGCTGCGACGGCGCGCCTTGGTAGACAAGACATTGATGACGAGGAGCCGATTCCATATGAAGTCTGATTATATTGAAGGCCCCTAGTTTGCAAAGGTATTTGATTACATTGAAAGCCATTACGCGCTGACCCAAATCGAGTTTCGTGCAGTATTCATGCGCTCGTTGCGGGTTGCCTGGATTTTGAAAAAAGTCCGCAAAGATACTTGCTCTCATGCGTGCGTCGTGTAAGTATGGCTGTAACACACACGAAGCGGCCGATTGCCTGTCGGTCAAAACAGGAATAGATCACGGAGATCGAGATACCGGGCCCGCTGGATCCAGATCTCGTTAGACCTTTGTTGAAAGACTTAAAAGGCCGTATCCGAAGTAGAGCGGCAGGGCCGCATATTTCGCTCAGAGCCTTTCATTAAAGAGGTCTGCAGAGCCGCCGCTTGTCCGTCCGGCTCAAAACAGTCCCGCACAAACTGTTGAATGCCCGTCCGGCTCTCTGTGCGCGCGCACGATGACGCTGGATTGGAGCTTTGTGCTGGCCGGCGCACGCAACGCCCGTCTTCCCCGAGCTCACAGGACATTCTCCTTTGCACACGGCTGGACCGAGGACACGTGTGCGTAGACAGGCACCTGCTGCACATTCAGCCGCCCGCGTGGCGTGATTTTTCCGGTGAAGGTACCCTAGATGCAACTCACAAGAAGCTTTGCTTATATCTTTTTGCTGCTCGCAACGATTGCAGCCCCCGTTCTCGCGCAAACCGTCGTGACCGCCCCCACCAGTGGAGAGCAGGTGTGGACTCCGTTCACCCTTGCAATGTACGCAAGCACGTGCGCAGGCCAGCCGGTGGCTTACGCCGGATACTCGCTTGACAACAGCACCTCGACGCAGATCTTCGCCGGCCAGACCATGAACGGCCCGGTCAATGCGCCCTATGGATGGCACACCGTGCATGTGAAGACCTGGGACAACTACGGCGACGTCTGCGATACCGATGTCCCCTTCGAGGTGACAGGCAGCAACGCCACTTCGGTGGTGGTCCCCTCCAGCGCCACCTTGGACAGCAACATCCAGACCTGGGGCGGCTGGTACGCCATCCACGACGGCGGTACACCCGGCTGGTCGGCCGGCGCCATGAGCCTCACCGGCTCGCCTTCGTTAAGCGGGGCCGCGGCGTACTTCGCCAATGAGTTTTATGATTTCGGCGGCGAGCGCTATGCCACGCAGTTCGACACCAACACCACCGCGCAGAACTTCTTCTACGACGCCTGGGTCTGGATCGACGGCAGCTCGGCCGGCTTCTCCAATCTCGAGTTCGACCTCAACCAGACCATGCCCAGCGGCGAAACCGTCATCATGGGCTTCCAGTGCGATACCTGGAACAACACCTGGGACTACGCCGTCAACGGCGGTTCACCCACTGATTACAACGACACCTGGGGACACACCAACGCTCCCTGCAATGTGAACAGCTGGGTGCCCAACATGTGGCATCACGTGCAGATCTACGATACGCACGATGAGAACGGCTGGGTCACCTATCAGGCCGTGTGGCTCGACGGCGTGGAGCAGGACCTCAACATCAATGTCTTCTCGGGATACTCGCTCGGCTGGGGCCCGGCCATCACCACCCAGTTCCAGATCGACGGCAACAGCGCCGGCACCACCTGGGGCAACGTCTATCTGGATGAAATCAACGTCTACTACTGGTAGCACACGCCGCCATCCTCTGAGCCTCGGTTGTTCACCTTCTCAAAGCCCCGGCAAGCGCCCAACAGGCGCATGTTGGGGCCATTCTTTTCTGATCCCCGCTCCCTGACCACTGATCACTGACCCCTGTTCCCTATTCCCTATTCCCTGCTCCCCGCCTTTTGCACAAAATTCCACCCCTCCGGCGCACAATCAACCCATGACCGAACCCACCCTCATGGAACGCGCGCTCGCCCTGGCCGTCGACAACACCGAACCCGTCACCACCCTGTCCCCGCCGCCCGCCGCATCCGCCGGCACGCAGGCCGCGCTGCGCAAGTGCCGCGCCGCCTGGCAGCGCGCCTTCAACGAGCACATGAGGAACTCCGAAGGCACCGGCGTCGACGAGGTCTTCGCCGCCCGGGACGCCGCGCAGGCCGGGTGCCCCAGGTCCCTCGCATTTGGGGACCTGGGAAAGCACGAACCCCAACGAGCCACCCGAGTCCCTCAGTCCCTAGTCCCTCACTCCCCGCCTTTGCACAAAATTCCACCCTTCCGGCGCACACTAAACCCATGACCGAACCAACCCTCATGGAACGCGCGCTCGCCCTCGCCGTCGGCAACACCGAACCCGTCACCACCCTGTCCCCGCCGCCCGCCGCATCCACCGGCACGCAGGCCGCTCTGCGCAAGTGCCGCGCCGCCTGGCAGCGCGCCTTCAATGAGCACATGAGGAACTCCGAAGGCACCGGCGTCGACGAGGTCTTCGCCGCCCGGGACGCCGCGCAGGCCGGGTGCCCCAGGTCCCTCGCATTTG
>JASHVE010000320.1 GCA_030039675.1 Acidobacteriaceae bacterium
AATCGATGCTCTGTAAAGCTTCATGCAGACCTCCCAGAAAGCATGGTTGTTGCGTACTACGCAATACTCTTTGCAGCGGGAAAAACGTTAGCATCGCGAAGAAAAGAAAGTCAAGTATTCTTTTCAATGGCTTACTTGAGGTAAAGCGATTTCCCCGGATATTCCAGATAATCGGCGGATGTGCTTGAAACGCAGTATCTTGTCGGAGGGGGCTGTATATCTTCGCGTGCCGAAAAATCACCCCTCCGTGCACACTGCGCAGCTCGGAGTTCGTCACCGATCACGTTTCTCGCGAATTTTTCAGATTCTGGCTATTTGGTTTTCTTACTAAATGGTACGCCCCTGAAAATATGGGCCTCTAGCTCGTAGAGGTAGCAATATCCACCGCGCCATCTCCATTCAGGTCGAGGGCAAGCATGTGGGGGGCCGGAGCGGTTATTGATCAGGTGCGAAACAAATCGGGCTTCACCCGGCGCCTTCGGGTTGCGGGCGGTCCGGCGTCAAGAAAGAATGGGTGGTCCATACAAGTCGCGGAATAAAAATTAACAGGTGAATTGGGGCCATCCCTGACGAATATTTGAAATTTAGACACGCTTGGGTGACCCGTCACGGATAATTGCCAAAGCCGGCTTCCGCCGGTCGTCACCTGCGGAAGCCGGCACATTTGCCGCTCATTACGGCACTTCGTTTTCCACCATGTTCGAAGGGCGCACCATGTACGATAAGCAAGTAAAGTACATGAGCGAACAGAAAACACTCCCCACCGAAATTATTCTCCATATCTCTCAAGAACTGAATATTCCTGTACGCGGAGTTGTCGGCGCCATCACATTGCTGGATGAAGGCGGCACCGTTCCCTTCATCGCACGTTATCGCAAAGAAGCCACGGGCAACCTCGACGAGGTTCAAATTCGCGCCATTGAGGAGACACTTGCCTATTTCCGCGAGCTCGTCGATCGGCGCGAAGCGATCCTCGCGTCTATCCATGAGCAGGGAAAATTGACGGATGAATTAAAGGCCCGGATCGGGGCTACACTCGATCGGAACGAACTGGAAGACCTCTACCTGCCCTATCGGCCAAAACGGCGCACTAAAGCGACGATTGCCCGTGAAAAGGGGCTGGAACCTCTGGCGCAGTATCTCTGGGCGCAACAAGCCGCATCTATGCCGCTCGACACCTTTGCCGCCAGCTTCGTCAATGCCAGCGCCGGTGTGACGACGCTCGACGAAGCTCTCGAAGGTGCGCGCCACATCGTCGCTGAATGGATCAGCGAAGATGCGGACCTGCGCAAGACGCTTCGAAAGTTCGTCTTCGACGAAGGCGTGGTGGTCAGCCGCAGAGTCACGGATGCGGTGGATGAACAGCAGAAGTTCAAAATGTACTACGAGTACAAGGAGCCGGCAAAAACGATTCCCTCGCATCGCATGCTCGCGATCCGCCGCGGCGAGAGTGAGAATCTGCTCTATTTCCTCATCGATGTCGAATCGGAACGCGCCGTTGTCCTCATGCGGCGCCACATCCTGCATGAACCCGGCGACTGGACGGCGCAACTTGAACTGGCGATCGACGACGCCTGGAAGCGGCTCCTGAACTCATCGATTCAAGCCGAAGTCCGGCTGGAGCTGAAGCGCCGCTCCGATGACGAAGCCATCCGCGTGTTTCGCGACAACCTCTATAACGTATTGCTCGCGCCGCCCGCCGGCCCGATCCGTGTGCTGGGCATCGACCCTGGACTGCGCACCGGCTGCAAGGTCGCCGTTGTGGACGAAACCGGCAAGCTTCTTGAACATGATGTGCTGTACCTGCACACATCCAAGCAGGCCACTCTGGATGCAGGACCGAAGCTCGAGGTGATGCTGCGGCGGCACAATGTGCGCGCCATTGCCATTGGCAACGGAACTGCCTCGCGCGAAACCGATGCATTTGTGCGCAACTTTTTGCGAGAAGGGTCATTGCTGGAAACTTTCTGCGTCACGGTAAGTGAGTCGGGCGCAAGTGTCTATTCCGCCTCAGATATCGCGCGCCAGGAGTTTCCCGATCTCGACCTGACGGTGCGCGGCGCCATTTCGATCGCACGGCGTCTTCAGGATCCGCTTTCGGAGCTGGTAAAGGTGGACCCTAAGTCGATCGGCGTGGGCCAGTACCAGCACGACGTCAACCAACATCAACTGGCTGACTCTCTCGCAAGCGTCGTCGAAAGCTGCGTCAATCGCGTAGGCGTCGATCTAAACACATCTTCCTGGATGCTTCTGCGCTACGTCGCCGGCATCAATGAGCGCACGGCGTTGAACATTGTCAGTTATCGGAATGAGAACGGCAGCTTCCGCTCGCGCATGCAAGTGTTGGAGGTTCCGGGCATCGGCCCCAAAACATTCGAACAGGCCGCCGGATTTCTTCGCATTCGCAATGGGGATAATCCTCTGGATATGACAGCGGTTCATCCCGAATCGTACGGAGTTGTCGAGCAGATTGCCGGTCTGCTCAAGACGACGACCAGGGAGATCATCCGGCAACCGCAACTGCTGGAGAATGTCGACTGCAGTCAGCTTGCCGCCGGCTCCTACACGCTGGCCGACATTCTGGGTGAGCTGCGCAAGCCGGGACGCGATCCCCGCGAGAAATTCATCGCACCCAGTTTTCATGAGGACGTGCGTGCGATCGCCGATGTGCAGCCAGGCATGGTGCTCGAGGGCGTGGTCACCAACGTAACGAAGTTTGGCGCCTTTGTTGACATCGGCGTGCATCAGGATGGACTGGTGCACATCAGCGAGCTTTCCAGCCGCTTCGTCAAAGATCCGGCTGAGGTCGTGAAGACGGGCCAGATCGTGAAAGTGATGGTTCTGAGCGTGGATGGCAGCGCGAAGCGCATCGCGCTCTCAATGAAGGCGCTGATGGCCGCGGCTGGACGCCCTGCAGCGAAACAGGTGCAGGCACCGCCAAAAACAATGGAAGAGAAGCTCGCAGCTCTCTCCGTGAAATGGAAGGTGCGCGCTTGAATCGCCCACAC
>JASHVE010000321.1 GCA_030039675.1 Acidobacteriaceae bacterium
ACGCCTTCGCGGCCAAATATGCCCAGAATTTCCGTCTCCGCAAGCGCGCCGCTGATGTCTTCCATTCCTCCCCAACTGTATTCAGTGATGGCCAGCTTGGTGCCGGGATAGTCGGCCGAAATCCAACTCTTCAACCTCCTGATCAATTCCGGAGCCTCCTGCCGCGGTGTCGCACAAGGCAGGGAACTCGGATTATCGGAGTAATTTGGCTCCGGGGATCTGTCCTCGTTAAATGTCGGGTCGGACTGGTTGTATGTGGGGTCCCAGAAGACACGTGTCGAGTTGAGTCGCGCCATTTGCGCGATGGTGTTGGACCTAGTATTCGAATTGTATTTCAGGCGGACTTTGTCGCCGCTGCCGGTGGAATACAGGGCCGAAATATAAGCGTGCGTGTCCAGGTAATCCAACAACCGTCTGTCGTATTTGGTTTCGGCTGCTGCGAATTGCTGCAGATAGTACTCGGCAAATGGAACACCACCGTGCGCAGCGCGGTCAACCGGATTGCTCCACGGCTGATGACACGGGCCTGTGGCCAATCCCGACGCGACATCCTTCCCGGAATAAAAGTAATACCACCAGACGCCTAGCACCGGCCCGGTTACCAGAGCGGTCGGATCGGCAGTTTTGACGGCCAGGGCAGTGCCAATTTCACCGTTTGTCAGTTCGTCATAAGTGAAGGGCAGCGGATGCACGTCCTTGTCCACGTTATCCCACTCATAGGGCTCATTGTCCATGCCATAGATGGCCACACCGTGCCCACTGCCGCCGGGCGGATTCCCCGGGCCGAACTTATTTACCAGATAAGTCACCCAATCACCCGTCCACGAGGGGCCAATCGGGGTCCCGGGAGCGGGAGGGACTGGAGGGGGCGCCGGGATGCTGGTGACGGTAGGATCGTTGCCTGTTATGTTGCACCCCTTGGGGTTTGCACAGCCGTTGACTCCCGCAGGGTATATACCGTTGCCACATCCACGAATACTGTCAACCCTCTGTTGACCGGGGTAGGTGGCCACCGGGAAGCTGCAGGACGTGGCGTCCTTTGCCACCCAGCCGAGCACAGGCACTGTGCCCATGGTCTTGAGCCCGGCGCCGCTATCGAACATGACCAGTTTGTCGAACGCCGTTACTCCGTTATCCACGGTCCAACGATACCCCCCAATGCCGGGCTTGTTTTCAAAGTAGCTGTGTAATACTTGGCTGGTTACGTCCAATTTGTAGTTATAGCGCTCCCTGCTGTCCCCGCCCCAGCGAGCGACGGTCATGTCGTCAAACGGCGACCCGGTCTTCGAAGCTATAGGCGAGCTGAGGTGAAGTCCAATCGCGTTCACGCCATAGATGTCTGGGTTGATGCGGTTGCCCGGGCGGCTCACATCGACGGTCAGCGCCGGGCCGGCAGCTGCGGCCGGCGGGCTGAGGGTAACGGTCACGCTGCCGCTCAGGGCCGGGTTCTGGGTACTGACGGCCTTCACTGTGACCGTCGCAGGAGCAGGATACGGTGTGGTGTAGAGACCGATCGAACTGATCTCGCCAGGGCTGGCGCTGCTGCCCGGAGGCGCGGTCACCGACCAGGTCACCGCCGAAGTGGCCGCGCCGGCAACCATAGCCGTGAACTGCACCCGGGTCCCGATAATTGCAGACGCAGGATTGGGGGTGAGAGTAAGCACGGCCCCTGCGGGCGAGGATGCACTTGTACTTCTACTGCTGCCGTAACCTGTTCCCAGCAGGCTTAGCCCGATTCCAATCCACACCACCGCATTGCAACGCAAGTTCTTCATGTCGAATCTCCGGATCCAGTCGAAAGCTTAGTCTTTGTCGGCACACTCTGCTAGTAGAAGTCTCCCACTGCGACCTCTCAATTGCGGGCAAATTGGCAGCAATGCATTGTTCTCCTGAGAACTGCTCCAAGTTGAGTCCAGTTGGTAGGATTCTCCGTGAAGAAGAAGTTCTTCCCAAGTCATCTCGCGCCGCTCATATCCGGCCATGCGACCAAGCATGCAGCTTAGAGCGGTTTTGACGCCGGCGGCGATTTGATTGTGCGCCGGGCCGGATGTAATGCTGTCGATAAACGTACGCTCCTTATCGCGGCAGCTCAGCGCTTCGATAATCATTACCATTCCGCCCAACTCCAGCGCATCAAGAAGCTTAGGAGTCACTATAATTTCATTGGACTTTTTAATGTATTACAGCTCCCAAGAATCGCTCTCCATCTCCGTTGACTGGAAACTGTACTGCATTTACACAATTTCGGGTCGAGTGTTCGTATTAGCTATGCCTGCGGATTCTGAGCCGAAACTACCATGCCGTTGTACGTGTCCCATTACGGTTACGGGTTGGATTGCACAATCATTTCTGTCAATCCGATACCGGTTTTTGTCAATGACTGTGGTGACGACCTTCAGTCAGCCGTTCAATAATTTCCTATCGGTGAATCCTGAAACCCTGTCTTTTGGACGTTATGATTAGCGCTTCATCGGAGGACACCGGACTGAAGGTACAGATATTTTTGGTATAACTCTTTGGCCTATGACCGGCGCAGGACAACTTTTCGTTGTAGATGAGGAGACGCATGACCAACCCAGATCTGGGTCAGACACCGATCGACTCGACTTCCGCCAACCACGCCGGCCCCGCACTCGAGTTCTCCGCAATCGGGCCTACCGGCGCCGTCTGCGCGCATCAAGCTGCTCCGGTCGAGACGATGGAAGTTAAGATGGCCACAGCTCCCAAGCACGAAACCGCCAGGCGCCTGCTCTCGCTCGATGCCCTGCGTGGCCTCACCATCGCCTTCATGATCATGGTGAACAACAATGGCGGCGCGGGTTCGTGGCGTCAGATGAACCACGCTTTCTGGAACGGCCTCACCGCAACCGATCTCGTCTTCCCCACTTTTCTCTTCGTCGTCGGCGTCTCCATAGTCTTCGCCTTTGAAGCGCGCCTCGTCCGCGGTGTCACGCGCGCGCAACTCCGTCGCCATACCCTGGTTCGCGCCGTATGGCTCATCCTTTTCGGGATTGTCGTCAACAACTTTCCCTTGTTTGCGCTGCCCCATATGCGCTTCTACGGCGTGCTGCAGCGCATCGCGCTCTGCTACCTCGCCGTCAGTTTCTTCTACCTCTGGGACAGCCGCGTCTCCACCAAGGTCGCCGTGCTCGTCGCCTTGCTCATCGGCTACTGGACTCTGCTCCGCTGGGTTCCCGTGCCCGGCGCCGGTGTGCCCGGCCGCGACATCCCTTTCCTCGACCACTACCAGAACATCGTGGCTTGGCTCGATCGTCACCTGATGCCCGGACATCTCAACAGAGAGCACTGGATGCCCGGCCATCTTAACAAAGACTACCCCGCCTACAACATCTACGATCCCGAAGGTCTGCTGAGCACGTTTCCAGCAATCGGGACGACGTTGATTGGATTGATTGTCGGCATCAGTCTGCGTGCGCGCCGTTCGCCGGCTCTCAAATCTGCCGGTCTTGTCGCCGGCTCTCTCGTTTGCCTCGCCCTCGGCTATTTCTGGTCCAACTGGTTCCCGCTCAACAAGAGATTGTGGACCAGTTCCTACGTGCTGGCCGCCGCCGGCTGGTCGCTGGCTGCTTTCGCGTTGTTCTACTTTGTCGTGGAGCAAAAGGGCTGGTGCCGCTCGGGTCGCAGCCGCGCGCTCGTCTGGCCGTGGCTGGTCTTCGGGTCAAATGCCATTACGGCATATATGATCAGCGAACTCTTGCCGAACGCGCTCAGATACGTCCACTTCGGGCGGGATGGGCTTATGATGAACCCCATTAGCTGGGCGCAACTGCGCATCTTCTCGCACATCCCCGATCCAGGCTGGGCTGCATTCGCCTATTGCCTCACATTCACGCTCATTTGCTTTGTGCCCGTGTGGGTGCTCTACAGAAAGAAGATCTTCCTGAAAATCTAGAATCCCAGCGCTTGGCGTTTGCAGTTCAAATACCGATCTTATCCGGAATTTCCATGGCCCAGCGGGCCTACAGAAGGAGATGGAAGAATCCGGTGCACCAGTGACTCCGCTTCCTGAGGGAGCGCTCGAGAATAGCCGAGGACGAAGTTCTGGGAACGGCGCCGAACAAACC
>JASHVE010000322.1 GCA_030039675.1 Acidobacteriaceae bacterium
AGAACCCAAACGGGAAAAACAATGAGGCCGAGGGTTTAGTGGAGCCGCTTTCTCTTGCTTCCGTGCCCTGCTGATCGAGGAGATTTATTATGCCACCTTCATTTCGGGAGCTCTGTTCGGCACGGTCTGCACTAACCCGATCGGAGGCTGAATACGGAACCGCAAACGATCCAGAATCTCACCCCGATGCGCGCTTCATTCAGCTCACCGCCAAGTTCGTGCTTTAGCAGTGAAGCGGTGCCAATCCGGGCATTGGTGACCGCCGGCTTAGCAATTCGAAACACTCTGCAGCTCCAGGCTGCACAACCGAGAGCAAGTAGCTGGTCACCCCAAAATGAGCGATGAAGCAAATTTGATTTCAACGCGCAGAGAATTTCTTCGTAACGCGGCGATTGCAGCCGGAGCCGCGGCGATACCGGAACCCGCGAGGGCGGCCGCGGCAACGGGCAGCGAGCCTAGCACCAGGCGCAGACCCAATGTTTTGATGATTTGCGCCGACCAGTTCCGAGCCGATTTTGTTGGCGCCAATCACGAAAACCCTTCCGCCGTGACACCGCATATTGACGCTTTGGTCGAACGCGGCGTAAGCTTCCGGCATTGCGTCACCAATCAGCCGTTGTGCTCGCCTTCGCGGGCGTCTTTTTTGACCAGCCGCTATGCAACGGAAACGGGAGTCTGGCGGCTGGACCCGGAATTGGATCACTCGCTGCCGACCATTGCCACCGAAATGCGCAAGAATGGATATTCAACGCATTTCATGGGTAAGTGGCACGTGTCGCAGGTGAATCTGCCCGGCGGAAAAAAGCAGGTCGGCTGGATTCCACCTGGCCCTTCCCGCGGCGGGTTCGACGATCTCTGGGAAGGCGCCAATGTGCTCGAGTTGACGTCGCATCCCTACGCCGGAAATTACTGGGCTGACGATGGCACAAATATCGGCTTCAGCAACGAGTACAGAGTGGATTTCATCGCCAGGCGTGCCGTTAACTTCATAGAGCAGAAGCACGACAAGCCATGGCTTCTCTTCCTATCTCAGCTCGAACCGCATCACCAAAATGACATCGACGCCTTCGTCCCGCCGCTGCGTTACGCAGACGATTTTTCCTGGCGTGTGTATCGGTCGCAGCTTTCGGCCGAGCAGCAAAACGAGCTAGACGCAATGGCGCATGCGCCGCGTCCGTCTTATTCCGATCCTTACATTCCGCACGATCTGAGAAATCTTCCCGGCAACTGGCGTTCCCACATCGCCGGTTATTACGGATCGGTGCAAGCCATAGACGACTGTGTCGGATCAGTGGTGGCTGCGCTTAGGAGAACGAACCAACTGGACAACACCATCATCGTATTCTTCTCCGATCACGGCTGCACATTCCGCACGCGGTTCGGTGAGTACAAGCGCTCACCGCACGATTCTTCGCTTCGTGTACCCCTGGTCATCGCCGGCCCTGGTTTCAATCAGTCACGCGTAATCGACGAAGTCGTATCGCTCCTGGATTTGACGCCTACGCTGTTGGACGGTGTCGGCATAACTCCGTCCGCGAGCATGCGGGGCAAGCCGCTGAAGCCGCTGATCGAAAGCGTGGAAGTGCGCAGAAACTGGGATTCCACGGCCTATTTCCAAATCAGCCAGTCCATTTGCGGACGCGGCATTCGCACGCCCGACTGGTGCTATTGCGCTTTCGATCCCACGGTGCGCGGTGGAGAGGCCGAATATAGCAGCAACTATCAGGATTTTGCACTGTACACGATTTCCGGCGACCCGGCAGAGATGGTCAATCTTGTAGGGCGTCCAGAATACCGCGACATAGCCAACACGCTACGCGTAGAACTGCTGAAACGGATTGCGTCAATCGGCGAACCGGCGGCGACGATTACTCCAATCCACTATTACGCATAAGTTGCGCCGCCTTTATCTGTTGGAGATTGGCGAGTACGGAAATGACTATGCCGGAGGTCTGTGAGCCTCAAAATCAACGAGGCAAGACGCTACACCTAGCTTTGGGAGCGAAGCAATTAATGAAGGCATTCTGGGGTATCGCGACACCTATTGTGGTGCTGGTAACAAGCGCCGGCTTGGCGCTCGCGTCTGCTGGATCATCGTCATCGGCCCAAGCTCCAGACCCCGGGGTTGTAGGTGTAACGGCGGGTACTGGATCACTGCTGGTGTACGGCACCCACACACCATTTCTTCCGCGGGGCTTCAATTCTGTGGGACTACTCTGCCCGGCGCAGTATGCGCGCACGATGTGTACTGGCTTGGGCGTGGCCCCACAACAGGCGCTCGCCAGGGCGGAGGCAGCGATGACGACTGATACCGACCGACAATTGCTGGCTATGAAAGAACACTGGAGAGCAAACACTGTGCGATTCCAGGTCAGCCAAGGCGCCCTGACGTACGAACACGAAAACGGCTTGTCCGCATACACCGATATGGTGCTGTCGGTAGTTCATCGGGCGCGGGCGATGGGTATGGTCACGATCGTGTCCATGCAGACTGAGGGCTATAGCTGTACGTCTCGTCGATCCAATAAAGAGCTACAAAAGTTGCCTGACCATCTTACCGAGGAGGCATGGGCTCAGTTGGCCTCTCCCCTGGGCCGCGACAGAGGTGTGATTCTGGAGGTCTTCAACGAACCCAATACTGAAACCGAATGTGGTGCGATGAATGCGTTGAACTGGACGGATTGGGCTACCGGCTGCGGCACAGGAGCCGATGAGGGAATGGTGACGGTCGGCCGGTATCTGCGAACTCTGGCGCCAAACAACGTGCTGCTCTTCGATGGCGAAAATAACGCCGGCAAGTTCTCCGGCTTCGCCCTCCCGGCAGGAATCCCGGCCAACTCCGCCTACGCAGCGCACCCCTACTATTCCGCTGACGGCCCAAATGGTTGGAACATCCGATTTGGCGACCTTCAAGCCCACGCTAGTACTGTCGTGGCCACAGAGTGGAACGAGTTGGGTACTTGCAAAGCCCCCCCAAACCAGTTCCTGGCAAGCCAGCTTGTGAACACCTACTTGCCCGCCCACAGCATCGGCCTGATCGTGCACTCATGGGACGCACCGGGTGGGGAGTTGGTAAATCGTTTCGACGATCCTGTTGATTCGTCCCCCAGGTGCACTGTCTCCACCGGGGCAACGCTGGCGTACAACAAGTTTTGGTCCGAAGCCGGCGGAGGACAACCCGTTCCGGAGGTGCATGTCTCCTCGGTCGAAATTGTGGATGGCCGAGTAGACACGGTAAGAGTGGTGCTCGCGAATAACGGCGGTCAGGACGGCAGCCCGGGACCGCAGATCGCCCGCTCGGTCGACCTTCTCGTAGTCCAGCCTGGGCGTGTTCCCAAACCAAAGATGCTGACCAGCATGCAGCTTT
>JASHVE010000323.1 GCA_030039675.1 Acidobacteriaceae bacterium
GGCGAGGCCTCAATCTCAAGAAAGAAATCGAGGGCTACGGCAACAGCGTCGAATCCCGATCCGAGGTTTGCGGAGGTCGCCGGCAGACGCAGGCGAAGAGCGCAGCATTGCGGCTCGCTCATATGCTCATGTCCTTCATGGCGGCCAGAACCGCGGCCGGCGCTGCGTCCACCACCACGGCATTGCGGCGCAGGGCAGTGATCTCCTTTTCATGACCGGCGGCTTCTTCCTGGGTCAGGAGCGTTCCGCGATGGAAGTCGATGGTGTAGTCGGCGTCTTTGAGCGTGTGGCCGGTAAGAACGAGGACGACGGTGTCACTGGAACTGATCAGGTTCTTGGCGCGCAGCTTTTTGAGGCCCGCCAGCGTGACAGCGGAGGCGGGCTCGCAGCCCAGGCCTTCGGCTCCCAATTCGGCCTTGGCGATGGCAATTTCGGCTTCGGTCACATCGATGCACCAGCCGTGGGTGTCTTGAATCACACGCGCCGCTTTGCGCCATGAAGCGGGATTGCCGATGCGAATGGCCGTGGCGCGCGTGTGCGCTTCGAGCGCTTCCAGCGACGCACCGTTGCTGGCGGCGAAGCTGCGCACCGGGGGATTAGCCCCTGCGGCCTGCACCACGGAGATACGCGGCATGCGGGCGACGAGGCCCAGCTCATGCAGTTCGCGAAAGCCTTTGCCCAATGCGGAGCTATTGCCCAAGTTACCGCCGGGAACGATGATGTGATCGGGCACGTTCCAGTCGAAGGCCTCGGCGATTTCGAAGGCGGGGGTCTTCTGGCCTTCGAGGCGATAGGGATTGACCGAGTTGAGCAAGTAAATGGGTGCGGACCGAACGACCTCAGTGAGCACAGCGAGGCAGCCGTCAAAGTCAGTCTTCAACTGGCAGGTAACGGCGCCGTAATCCATGGCCTGGGAGAGCTTGCCCCAGGCGATCTTGCCCTCGGGAATCAGCACCAGGCTGCGCAGGCCGGCGCGAGCAGCATAGGCAGCCATCGCTGCCGACGTATTTCCAGTCGATGCGCAGGCGACCCACTCGAAGCCGCGTTCACGGGCCACGCTCAACGCTGCGGTCATGCCTGTGTCTTTGAACGAGGCGGTAGGGTTCATGCCCTGGTGCTTGGCAAAGATCTGGTCTACGCCGAGGGCTTTGGCCGTCCGCGGCAGGTGATAGAGCGGCGTATTGCCTTCGCGCAAAGTAACGGCGTTGCCAAAGCTGTTCAGGATGGGCAGCAGCTCGCGGTAACGCCAGACACCGGACTGATCGAGTGTCTCAGAGGAGCAGCGGCGTTCGCGCCATAGCCATTTGAGCGCTGCGGGATTGGGCCGGTCGGGGCCGCGGCGCTGGACCCACCCTGGATATTCAACTTCAAAAAGCTCGCCGCATTGGGTGCAACGGAAATCGGGCTGTGCTTCGGCGCCTGCGATCCGGCTTCCGCAACCGAAGCAGCGCAACTGGTGCAAATTGTCGTTCATACCTGGTGTTAGCCTAGCAGGTATGTCGAGACATATGCTGTGGACGAGGCACGGTGCGCATCCATGCTGAAGCGATTCTTCCCTGCGCTGCTCACGGTGCTGCTCTGGACGCCGGTCCATGCCCAGATGCCGTTGCGCGTGGCTGCGGCCGCAGATCTGGAGCCGGTGCTGCCGCCACTCCTAGTGCAGTTCGAACGGCAGACGGGCATTCACGCTGAAGCGACATACCAGGCATCGGCGGTGCTCGCCACACAGATTGAAAATGGCGCGCCGTTCGACCTGTTTCTATCGGCCGACCTGAGTTTTCCCCAACGGGTGATCGATGCCGGTGCAGGCGAGACGGCGGAACGGGCACCGGTTCTCTACGCGCGGGGCACGCTGGTGCTGTGGGAGCGCAAGGATTCCAATTTGCCGCCGCCCTCGCTGGCGCTGCTGCGCGATCCGAAGCTGAAGCGACTGGCGATCGCGAATCCCGAACGCGCACCCTATGGGCGGGCGGCTGTGGCGACGCTCGAAAGTCTGAAGCTCTATGACCCGCTAAAGCCGCGGCTTGTGACGGCGGAGAACATTGCGCAGGCGGCGCAGTTTGTGGACTCCGGCAATGCAGACGCGGGACTCATCTCGCTCACTTCGGCGCTGACACCGAAGTTGTCTGCGAGCGGCCGCTACTTTGTGATCCCGCACGATCTTTATCCGCCGGTCGAGCAGGGAGCGGTGATTGTGCGCGCTACGCGCCAGCCCGCGGCATCGCATAAGCTGCTCGACTTTCTGCTTTCGGCTCCGGTGCAGGCTGAACTTGCCAAGAGCGGGCTGACACCAGTGAAGTAGAGAGAATGGACTGGCAAGCGCTTCTGCTCACATTGCGACTGGCGACCGTGACGACAGCAATTCTGCTGGCCGTAGCGGTGCCGCTGGCGGCACTGCTGGTACTGGGCCGCGGACGCTGGCTAGCCGCCATCGAGGCGCTGGCAACATTGCCTCTGGTTCTGCCCCCGACGGTCCTGGGTTTTTTCCTTCTGGTGCTGCTGGGGCCGCGCACGGCTGTGGGGCGCGCAATTGCGTCGCTGTTCGGACATCCGCTCGCCTTCTCGTTTGAGGGGCTGGTGGTGGGCTCAGTCATTTACAGTCTGCCTTTCGCGGTGCAGCCGCTGGTGGCGGGCTTTGCGGCGGTTCCGACTGCGCTGGTGGACGCGGCGCGGCTGCTGGGCGCCGGGCCGGTGCGGATGGTTACGACGCTACTGGTTCCGCTGGCGCGGCGCTCGCTGATCACAGCCGCGGTACTGCCCTTCCTGCACACTGTGGGTGAGTTCGGTGTCGTGCTGATGCTGGGCGGCGATATTCCGGGCGCCACTCGGACACTGTCCATCGTACTTTACAACCAGGTGGAGAATTTCGATTACGACGCTGCGGAACGGACGGCAGCGATTTTGCTGGGGTTGAGCGTAATGGCTCTTGCGGCCATCTACTCCACGAGCCGGAGACGTGCGACCGCGCGCGGAGGGCAGAGTGCTTGAGGTGGCGCTCGAGGCGAAGCGAGACGCCTTTCATTTGCAGGTGGAATGCCGGCTTGCAGCCGAATGGACGGTGATCTTCGGGCACTCGGGCGCTGGGAAGAGCACGCTGTTGCGGCTGCTGGCGGGGCTCGACCGGCCCATGCGCGGCTGTGTTGCGCTTGATGGCGAAATATTGACCGATATGGCGCGCAGCATCTCGAAGCTACCGGGCAGACGGCACAGCGGCATGGTTGCGCAGCAGCCGGCGCTCTTTCCGCACCTGAATGTAGCGGCTAATGTGGCGTACGGTCTTAAAGCCTGGGATCGCGCCCAGCGGGCTCGCCGCGTGGAGGAGATGCTCGCACTGGTAGGAGCTTCAGAGCTTGCCGGACGGCGGACGGCGGGGCTCTCCGGGGGTCAGGCGCAACGCGTGGCACTGGCGCGCGCATTAGCTCCAGCGCCGAAACTGCTGCTGCTGGACGAGCCGTTTTCCGCACTCGACGGCACCGCCAGCGATGCACTGCTGGAACGGTTGCAGGCGTGGGCACATGCGAACGCGGTGCAGACGGTGCTCGCCACGCACGATGTGAGCGACGCGTTGGCAACGAACGCGGAAGTTCTGCTGCTGCATGAAGGCCGCCAAGTAGCGCTGGGGCCTGCCGCGGAGGTGCTTGCCGCCGAGCGCGAACGGCTGCTGGGACGGCTCGGCAGAAGCTAAAATCCCACCACGACCGGCTCCCTCTCAAGGCGAATGCCGAAGCGCGCTTCGACTGCAGCAGAGATCTGCGCAGCCAGCGCAAGAATTTCCGCCGCCGTTGCGCCGCCCCGATTGACGAGTGCCAGCGTGTGCCGCGAAGAGATGCCGGCAGCGCCGAGTGAATAGCCCTTATGAAAGCCTGCTTGTTCGATGAGCCATGCGGCTGGAATCTTCACCAACCCATCCGCGGCAGGATAAACACGATGCCGCGTCCCAAGTTCTTCCGCAATTTGCCTGATCTGGTCAGCTTGTGCCTGCGGGACCGCGGGGTTCTTGAAAAAGCTGCCTGCGCTGTGACAGTCCGGGTCACCTTCGACGAGCAACATGCCCTTGGTCTTGCGGATTTCACGAACTGTGGATGCGACTTCCCCGAGAGATGGTCTTCGCGCTCGATCCCGAAAATAAAGTTTCAAATCCGAATAGAGCAGATTCGGGGAGCCATTCTCACGCAGCCGGTAGTCGACGCGTGTAACGATGTAGCGTCCCCGGGCGGTTGAGTTGAAGACGCTGCGGCGGTAGGAGAATCCACAGGCCTCCGGCGCCAATTCCACAAATTCGAGGCTGGTCAAATCCAGTGCGCGCACACAGACGATGGTTTCATCCACTTCCTGCCCGTAGGCGCCGACATTTTGAACCGGCGTGCCGCCCGCTGTGCCGGGAATGCCCGCAAGACACTCGATGCCCGCGTAGTTGCGTTCCACTGCAACAGAGACAAAACTGTCCCAGACCTCACCCGCGCCGACTCGGAATACGTCGCCCTCGCAGTCGATCCCGCGCAGACCGATCCGCAGAACCAGGCCCGGAAAGCCGCTGTCTGAAATCAGCAAATTACTGCCGCCCCCCAAGACGAAAAGAGGCAATCCATGGTCATAGGCGAAGCGCACGGCTTCCAAAATATCGCCTTCGCCTCTTACCGCAGCAAACCAGCGGGCCGCACCGCCGACACGAAAGGTGGTAAAAGGCGCAAGGGGCCGATTTTCTTCCATGTGCATTGGTTCAAGGCTATCGCATCTTGTTCCGCACCGTGGTTTGCTGCAGGAACCGCGGGCCGCACCGGAAAATTAACGATAAAATGGAAACAGGCAATCTCCTGCCGGAGGTACACATGTATCCAGAACTGATGGTGATCCCAATGCGCGAAGAGCTGGTGCGCGCGGGAATCAAGGAAACCCGGACCGCGGAAGAAGTGGACGCGGCGCTCGCTCAGCCGGGAACAACGCTCGTGGTGGTGAACTCGATCTGCGGATGCGCGGCGGGGAAGATGCGGCCGGGCGTGCGTCTGGCGCTGGCCAATGCTACCAACCAGCCGGACCATAAGATTACCGTCTTCGCCGGGCAGGATCGCGAGGCAACGGAGCGTGCACGGAGCTACTTCGAGGGCAACCCGCCGAGTTCTCCGGCGATTGCGATTCTCCGCGAAGGCAAGCTGGTGTACCTGATGCAGCGCTATATCATCGAGCAGGCGACGGCGCAGCAGATTGCAGGCGAGCTGGTGCGTGCGTTTGACGAGTTGTGCGCGAAGACGACGGCGTAAAGATCAGACCTTCCGGATGGGCCCGGGATATTGGGCGATCACAGCATCGGCGGTCAGCAAAGTGATCCCTTCAATCATGGCCTGAGCGATCAGGAGCCGGTCGAGGGGATCTTTGTGTATGGGAACGAAAACGGCCTCGCAATTCGCGAGGCCGTTTCGCCTGCCCTGCCTAACGGATTGCCCTATCCCCTTCCTTGGCTGCAGCGAGCCTTTGCACCTTGCTGTGCTTGCGGCTGTAAGTGAAGTAGATGATCAGACCGAAGATGAGCCAGCTTCCAAAGCCGATCCAGGCCGGGGCATCGAGCGAAAGCATGAGGGCCAGCGACACCACCATGCCGCAGATGGGCACCAGCGGAACCAGCGGTGTCCGGAAAGGCCGGTGCAGATCGGGGTGCCTCACGCGCAACACCCATACGCCGAGGCTGACGATCGTAAAGGCCAGCAGCGTGCCGAGGCTGACGAGTTCGCCGAGAAGCGTAATGGGAAACAGCGCGGCCAGGGTTGCAGCGAAGATTCCTACCACGATTGAAGTGATGTATGGGGTGCAAAAACGCGGATGCAGGCGGCCGACCCACGGCCAAAGCAGCCCGTCCCGCGACATGGTGTAGAGCACGCGCGACTGCCCGAGCAGCATGACCAGCATAACCGACGCGAGACCGGCGATGGCGCCGAGATCGATGAGGATGACGCCCCAACGGACGCCGATTGCGGCAGCGCCATCAGCCACGGGAGCAGGAACGTTGAGCGTGGTGTAAGGCTTGATACCGGTGAGCAGGCCGGCCACAAAGATGTACAGGGTGGTGCAGACGATCAGCGAGCCCAGAATTCCGAATGGCATGTCTTTTTGCGGGTTGCGGGCTTCCTGCGCAGCGGTGGAGACGGCATCGAATCCGATATACGCAAAGAAAACCACGCCTGCGCCGCGCATGATGCCTGACCAGCCGTATTGCCCGAAGTGGCCCGTGTTCTTGGGAATGAACGGGTGCCAGTTGGCCACCATCTGCGACCAGTGGGCGGAGGCGTATATGGCGGCGAGTCCGATGAAGAACAGCACGATCGAAACCTTGATCATGACCGCGGTGCTGTTGAAGTTTGCGGACTCCCGCACGCCGACGACGAGTACGATCGTGATGATCACAATGGCCGTCAACGCGAAGAGGTCTACCTGGGCGGCGACGGGATGGCCGAAGAGGGCAAAGGAAACCTTTGGCGTTGGATTAAACGGCAGCTGGGCGCCAAAGAATCCCAACAGACTGTTAACGAAGCCGCTCCATCCGACGGCTACCGTGGCTGCACCGAATGCATATTCGAGCACCAGCGCCCATCCGATGATCCAGGCCACCAGTTCGCCCATGGTCGCATAACCGTACGTATAGGCGCTGCCGGCGATGGGGAGCATCGAAGCAAACTCCGCGTAGCACAAGCCGGCGAAGATACACCCGATGCCGGCAATGATGTACGAAATCACGATGGCCGGGCCGGCGAACTGCGCGGCCGCAGTGCCGGTGAGGACAAAAATTCCAGCGCCAATGATGCCTCCAATCCCGATCGTGATGAGATTGATGGGACCCAGTGCGCGCTTGAGCGAGTGCTCGCCCTCAGCATTGGCCTCGGCCAGAATCGTGTGGATAGACTTGGTGGCTAACAGCTTGCCGGGCATCAATTCCCTCCCCGCTTCCGGTCAAGGTTCGCCGTTCTGCCGGCAGCGCTCCATGCCGTTTGCATTCGATCGAGTTTCAACATGAAGTTTCGGAAGTCCTCCCAGGAGTCGAATTGGAGTTGCGGGCTGATGATGCACGCGACCAGAGCAGATATACAGGAATACCCAGCAAAACCAGAGCCAGTCCAGGCCAAGTGTACTGGGGCTTGTATCGCAATAATACGATACAGATCCAGACAGCCATGACGATGTAGAGCACAGGCAGCACCGGGTAGCCAAGCGCTTTGTATGGCCGCGGCGCATCGGGCCGCTTGGCGCGCAGGACGAATAGACCGGCGATGGTGAGGATGTAGAAGACCAGCTCGGCAAAAATGATGTAGTCGAGCAATTGACTGTACGAACCTGAGACGCAGAGCAGGACGGTCCATGCAGCTTGAACGAGAAGGCCAGCGACGGGTGTTTTGTAGCGCGGATGCAGTTTGCCGACGGATTTGAAGAAGAGCCCATCGTGGCTCATGGCGTAATAGACGCGCGCACCGGCGAGCGTCATGCCGTTGGCGCAACCGAATGTCGAGATGAGGATGGCTGCGGCCATGAGACCTGCGCCCGCCGAGGGAAAAACCTGCCCGAGAACTGCGGTGGCGACGCGATCCTCCGCCGCGTATTGAACGCCGCGGGCGAGAGCAGTTGCGCCGTGGGGGTCGCCGTGGAGCGGCAGAACCAGCAGGTACGCCAGCGAAACGAGAAAGTAAATAGCAAGCACGAAACCGGTGCCAAGAATGAGCGAAAGCGGCAGGTTGCGGCGGGGATTTTTTACTTCACCGGCAGTAAACGTGATGTTGTTCCAGGCATCGGCTGAGAAGAGCGAGCCCACCTGCACGACGGCCAGAATGACGAGGAGATTCACCCAGGCGATTGGCCCGCCGACCCCCACCTGCACAGGATGCAGCGCGCTCCAGCCGGCATTGTTCCAGAAGTGGGTCCATCCCACACCGAAGTTGGCCTGCCAGGCTGTAGCATTCACGCCGACAGTGAACGCGAGAAGGATCAGCGCGGCGAGCGCGAGCGCCTTTGCGGACGTGAAGATGTTCTGGATGAGCGCACCGAGGCGCACACCGAAGATGTTGGCGATGGCGAGGAAGATGACGACAATGATGCCGGCCAGATTCGCGGTGCTAACGCCGATCTCCATGTTGCCCAGCACCATGGGGCCGACCCGCCACGCCGGCACATGGGCAATGTGCCAGAGCCAGTGCGTGGTGGAAACCGAAGGGAAGAAGACGCCAAGAAACTTGCCGAAGGCCACGCAGACGGCGGCGATGGTGCCGGTCTGGATGACGAGGAAAAGCGTCCAGCCGAAAAGAAATCCCCACAGAGGTCCGAGCGACTCGCGCAGGTACACGTACTGGCCGCCGGCGCGAGGCATCATGGCGGCGAGCTCGCCGTAGCTGAGCGCGCCGATGAGCGTCATGACTGCGGTGATGATCCAAGCGCCGAGATAGAGCGCGGGCGAGTTGGTGCCGCGGGCGATGTCTGCATCGACGATGTAGATGCCGGAGCCGATCATGGACCCGATGACGATAGCCGTGGAGCTGAAAAGACCAAGAGACTGCACCAGCTTGGAAGTTTCGGCCGGCGTGCTGGGCACTGTAGTGGGGTCGTGATCTGAGGTCAGCACTTGAACAGAGTTTTACCTGAATTTCACCGGGATGTCTTCAGCTTTCTTTCACCCGGACCGCCGGGAGTCAATTATCGTTTAGCGAAATGCATGCATTAATTGAGAGTTGACTGCCAACGACGAAACTCGGCGGCGGGGTCTGGCATGCGAAAGATGGCCGCGGAGACGGCGACCGCGGAAGCTCCGGCGGCAAGGACAGCCGGAGCTGTTTCGAGCGTGATTCCGGCGGCCGCGGTAAGAATGCGGTCCGGGCCTACCAGTTCACGCATTCGGCGCACGCCATCGACACCAATAGGCGCCTTGGAGGTTTGCTTGGTCGTAGTGGGAAAGACCGGGCCAACGGCGAGGTAGTCTGC
>JASHVE010000324.1 GCA_030039675.1 Acidobacteriaceae bacterium
CCGGGCTTCATGCTGTGGGAGGCGGCGGAGCGGCGATATGTTCTGCACTTCGGTCCCGAAGTGGAAATTCCGCGCACCGAGGATGCAGCCGCCGATATCGTCGCCGGCACTCAGCTTTGCACGCGCGTGATTGAGAGCTGGATTCGGCGCTATCCTGACCAGTGGCTGTGGATTCACCGGCGATGGAAGACACGGCCCGCGGGGGAAGCGCCGCTCTACTGAATTCGCCGGGCAAAGACGGCAGGTACTCATGACAGTTGGCGAACTGATCGAAAAACTCGGCGGCACGCTGGTACAGGGCGACCCGGAGTGGCTCGTTGATGGCGTGAACTCCTGCGAGCGGGCTAAGGCCTTCGAGGTAGTGTTCGCGGATTCGCAGAGCGCAGTTGCAGCGGCCCTCGGCGGAGATGCGGGGATCGTTGTGCTGCCGGCTGGCTCTGCGGAAATGTATCCGCATGGCAAGTGCATCGTGGAGGCGGAGCAGCCGCGGCTCTGGTTTGCGAAGGCTGCGAAGCTGCTGAATTCAGCAGACCAGGCGGCCGGCGTGCATCCTGGCGCGGTTGTGGCACATGATGCGCACCTCAGCGTGGGAGTTGCTGTGGCCGCAGGAGCGGTGATCGACGGGGGGGCGCATATTGGGCCCGGAACGCACATCGAGGCGGGAGCGATCATCGGCCGCGGCGTGAGTGTGGGAGCGGATTGCCATATCTATCCGCGCGCCGTTCTTTATCCCGGAACAACGCTTGGCGATCGCGTCATCGTGCACGCGGGCGCGGTGCTGGGCGCGGATGGGTTTGGCTATGTGCGCGATGCGAAGACCGGCGCGTATACGCAGTTTCCGCAGCAGGGCACGCTGGTGATCGAGGATGATGTAGAGATCGGCGCGAACTCGACGATCGATCGTGGAGCGCTCGAAGAGACGCGCATCCGGCGGGGAACGAAGATCGACAATCTCGTTCACGTTGGGCACAACTGCGATATCGGTGAGGATGTGATTCTGGTTGCGCTCACCGGTATCTCCGGCTCGTCGACGGTGGGGCGCGGGGCGGTTCTCGCGGGCCAGGTAGGGATTGGCGATCATGCGCATGTGGGGCCGGGCGTGATCCTCGGAGGGCAGTCGGGGGTGTTCAACGGCAAGACGGTGACGAACGAGGGACTCCGGCCAGGTGCGGTACTCTACGGCACGCCGGCGCGGCCATTGAAGCAGGTGTTGCGCGAGCAGGCGACGCTGGCGCGGCTGGCGAAAAAGCAGGGAACAGGGAATAGGGAGTAAAGAACACGTTGAGCGCGTTCTGACTACGATGCGGAACGGCGTGTTTTGCCGGGGCAAGCGCCGCACCTGAAGGTTTCGATTACCCGGGAAGACGCGATCTGTATCCGATCAAACTCACAGCGAAATCCGGCGCTGCGACGGGCCTTCTTGCGAGAGCATCTCATACCTATGCGGCATCGGCGCTGAGCGCGGCGTGAAGCGCATAATTCAAGATGAGGAGCGCAGCCGGCGGGGAAGCAGGCTGCACGACTTGCAGGAGGAAATCATGCAGCGGCGGGATTTTCTGAAGACTGCAACGGCGGCGAGTGCCGCGGCAACAGCGCCCTTGCTGGCGTCGTTGCTTGCGGCGGAAGAGGCCACGCCGGCGCCGAATGGCGTGATCTATCGCACGCTGGGCCGCACGGGTGAGCGTGTCTCCGCTATTGGATTGGGCGGCTATCACATCGGCAAGGCGCAGCTCGAGGAGCAGGAAGCTATTCAGCTTATGCGCCAGGCCGCGGACCGCGGCATCACGTTCTTCGACAACTGCTGGGACTACAACAACGGCGAGAGCGAAGTGCGGATGGGCAAGGCACTGGCCGGAGGGTATCGCAGCAAGGTTTTTCTGATGACCAAGATCGACGGGCGCACGAAACAGGCTTGCGCGCAGCAGATCGATGAGTCTCTACAGCGGCTGCAGACCGATCATGTGGACCTGATGCAGTTCCATGAAGTGCTCCGGCTGGAAGATCCGGACCGCATCTTTGCCGAGGGCGGCGCGATGGAAGCGATGCTGGAAGCGAAGAAGGCCGGCAAGGTGCGGTACATCGGATTCACCGGGCACAAGGATCCTTACGTACACCTGCGCATGCTCGAAATGGCGCGGAAGCACGACTTCCACTTCGACACTGTGCAGATGCCCCTGAACGTGATGGACGCACACTTCCGCAGCTTCGGGCGCGAGGTGCTGCCGGTGCTGGTGCGCGAAGGGATTGCACCACTGGGCATGAAGTGCTTCGGTGATCATTTCATTCTGCAGAGCGACACGATCAAGCCGATCGAAGGGCTGCACTATTGCCTGAACCTGCCCATCGCGGTGCAGATCACGGGCATCGACAGCCAGGCGATTCTCGACCAGGCGCTGGAAGCGATGCGCACTTTCAAGCCGATGGCGGTAGCGGAGGTAGACGCGCTGCTGGAGCGGACGCGCGTGGCAGCGCTCGAGGGCAAGTACGAGCTCTACAAGACGACCAGCCATTTTGACGGTACGGCCCACAATCCTGCAGAACTGGGCTGATTTGGAGCACAGCGTCTTTCCAGTTTACGGAGGCGTGGAGAGCTTTGCGGCTGGCGAGCCCACGCGCTCTGTTACAGGCTCGTTGACCAGAATTGTGAGTGCGCGCGCCGTATTCAGGCCCTTTTCGCTCAGCCATGAGTCAAGTAGCGTTAAGAATTCGACATGATGCTCGAAGTGCTTCGACGCGGCCTGAACCGTGTGGACCACATGCTCGGCTGCGAAGCGCTCGCCGTGGTATCCGGCTACGCCGATGAGCAGGCCGCGGATCAACGCGAATTGCGCGGCCACGAGAGCAAATTGGCGGCTTACCGAGCGCTCCGGCTCGGGCGCGTTATTGTCACGACCGAACGGAAACCGGAGACGAAGGATCGTGTTGACCAGATAGTTTTCAAGAACGTGCGGATGGCGGTCGAAGAAGGGCGCAAAATAGCGCTGGTAGGCGGCTTCGTAGTGAGCGCAAAGCGATTCAAGCGTCGCATTGGGGCCGTTGCCAATGCCGGCAGTGAACGCCTGGATGCACTCCAGGAAGCGAGGCTCCACGCGGGACTTGCGCAGCATGAGCCCGGCGAGGTGCAGGACGGCATCAAGTTGGGTGCGGCTTTCGGCGGGCAGCGTCTGCATTGAACTGCGCAAGGCACCGGATGCAACCGCTGCATGAAAGTCGGCCAGAAACGCGGAGAGATCGCGCGAGGCCTCGCCGGCAGCGGCGGCGCCGAGCACTGCGTCGAGTCGCCTGCAAAAGATGCCGAGAAGAAAGAGCCTTTGCCATAGCGGATAGTCGCGATTCGCGACGATCTTCAGCACCTCATCGCGAATGGGCCGCATCCATGCGTCCAGAGCGGGCTTGGTGGCAAGATCGCCGCTGATGGGAGCTGAGGAGGGTTCGGGATCTGCGCCGGATTCCGCGCGGCTGGCGAGTCGCTCCGGATCGAGCAGGGCCGAATCGAGAAGAACGAGCCGCGCTGCCTCCGGGCACGAGAGCGTGAGGGCAGTTTCGGCGATTCCGCCGATGGATTGAATCACGCGCGGATAGGTAGCGCAGGTGTGCGGCAAAAGAGCCTCACCATACTCCAAGTGGATGCGGCAGAGCCGATCGCTGGTGAGGAGCGGGCAGCGGCGCTCGCTGTCCAGCCGGATGATTGCGAAAAGAGGCTTCTTGCCGCTGTTTTCGCCCTCCGGCACGCGCTCGACACTTTCGCGGATCAGCGTGTTCAGCGGGCTATCGGGAAGGTCTTGATAACGAAGGTAGGTGTCGCGATCGACCGGAACGCGCCAGCCATGACAGCATGTGTCCTCGCAGGCCGAGCCAATGCAACGGAAGCTCTCAGCATAGCGCAGGATCAGAGGGGTTTCACCAGCATGAGGGTTGGTCATCCGCGCTCCCGTCCGGTGGTGGATTTTCTCATTGCACCGAGCGATTCAAGATTCAGCAACTTGAGATCCGCACGAGATGACTGCAATTGGAACATCTTTTCGAAAAAATCACGCGCGGCGTGGAGTCTCAAGAATTCTTTTCGGTAAGAAAGGGTTCCGTTTTAAGCGAGCCGTCCCGCTGCTTGACGAGCATCTGCACCTTGCCGTCGGCGGCGTCGAGCTCCTGCTTGCACGCGGCCGAAAGCGCCACGCCTTCTTCAAAGAGCTTGAGGGACTCTTCCAGAGCAAGATCGCCTT
>JASHVE010000325.1 GCA_030039675.1 Acidobacteriaceae bacterium
TTGATCACGAAGACAAACGGCCTGCAGTTGTTGACCTTCAAGCCCACGACATCGATCGAGACATAATGGGTAAATTTTCTGCCGGCCCACGGTATTTTCAAAAATGCGGCCGAAAGCTCTCCAGGCCTCTTCGTACCGGGAGGTATATTGCTCAGGTACTGGCCCTCGCCAAACCGCGCATCTTTGGGATTATTTGCGCGCGTGGATGGAAAAATTGACTTCGTTCTTAAAATTCCCGCCAAACCGGCAGCGGTCGTGTAGTGATGAAGGACCTTATTCACCTACCTCCCTCACTTTCCCGCTTGCACGAAAAGCTGAACTCTTCCGGTCCTGTCTCCTGAAGCCGAGTCTCTTTGCCTTGAGAAATAGTATAAGCCAGTGGCCGTTTGGCGCTTCTCTACATCCGGCCACCGGTTGTTCTTCCGTTCTTTTTTCCTGGAGCAGAGAGTCAGCTCACGCGCTCAATGATGAGAGAATCTATGGTCACGGCTTTATGCGGCTTGTCCTGGCTGTTGCGCGCCGCCTTGGAGATTTTCACCACGATGTCCTGGCCTTCGACGACTTCGCCGAAGATCGTGTGTTTGCCGGTCAGCCAGGTTGTGGGTGCAACGGTGATAAAGAACTGGCTGCCGTTGGTGTTGGGACCCGCGTTGGCCATGGCGAGCTTGCCGGGCTTGTCGAACTTGTGCGGGGAGCCCTTGGTCTCATCCTCGAAGCGATAGCCGGGCCCGCCCATGCCGGTGCCGGCGGGGTCACCGCCCTGGATCATGAAATCCGGAATCACGCGGTGGAAGATCGTGCCGTCGTAGAGCTTGTCCTTTGACTTGGTGCGTGTGGTCGGGTGCGTCCACTCGCGCGAGCCCTCGGCCAGTTCAACAAAGTTTTTTACGGTGACGGGCGCTTCGGCCTCAAAGAGGCGCACGGTGATCTTGCCTTCAGAGGTGTTGAAGAGAGCGTAGGTTCCTGCTGCAAGTGCCATGTGAGCTCCTGAAATTTTGCGGTTTTTTCGGGGTCGTCCAAAACAAGGAAAAACGCATTCGTTGGATTACGGTTGGGGCGCGGGCTGCGCGGCGGGTTGAGGGGTGGGCTGCTCATCGGGCGGCAAAGGTGGTAACGGCTGACCCTCCGGTACGATGGTTACCTTCTTCAGCACAACGGGCGTAAGGGGTTTGTCATTGGCGTCGCGCTCTACCCGCGCGATGGTTTTCACCACGGCGACACTTGAGTCGTCGCATTGGCCGAAGAGTGTGTAGTGCTGGTCGAGCGAGTCGTAGGCCTGCTCGGTGATAAAGAACTGGCTGCCGTTGGTGTCGGGTCCGGAGTTAGCCATCGCCAGGCGACCGGGGCGATCGAAGTTGAGATTAGGATCGAACTCATCGGCGAAGGCGTAGCCGGGATCGCCCATACCTGTGCCCGTCGGATCGCCGCCCTGGATCATGAACTCGGGAATCACGCGGTGAAATGTAGTGCCGTCGTAGTACGGTTTATGGCGCATCACCCTCTTGGTGGCCGGATCGGTCCAGTCTTTGGTGCCTTCAGCGAGGCCGATAAAGTTGGCCACTGCATTCGGCGCTTGCTTCTGGTAGAACTGGCAGGTGATGCGGCCCATGGAGGTGTCCATTACTACAAAGGGGCCGTTGGGAACGATCACGGAGGCTGAAGGCGCATCAGGAAGGTCCTGTGCGGGCGCGGCCGGCGCTTGCTGCGCGTATCCAGAAAAGGCGGTTCCGGCCAGGGCGATGGCAAGACCGAAAGCGGAAACGGAAAACACGGACTTGATTTTCATGCCGATTCTGAGGGTAAATCATGCGGCGGGAGCCCTGCCAGCACCGACAGCGGGCAATGTATCGTAATCAAATGAGTGTTTTTTTCTCGCGAACTTTGCGCGGGCGCTGTGCCATCTTGGTGTGCGCCCTGTGTTCTCTGGGAGTTACGACGGCCCCTCTTCGAGCACAAGCCGATCAATCGGCGCCCGGCGCGGACAAAACCGCTGCAGGAGATAAGGCGCCGGCCAACAAACCTGATGCTGGTAAAGAAGAACTGCCGCCGCTGCCGCCTGAGGCGCACGCGCAGCAGTCGATAGAACTGGACGGAAAAAAGCTGCAATACACCGTGACGGTGGGCGCGCTGCCGGTGCGCGATAAAGATGGCAAAGTTGCAGGCGAAGTTGTGGTTACCTCGTATACGATGCCAGGCAATGACCGGCCGGCAACGTTCGCGCTCAACGGCGGTCCAGGCGCTTCGAGCGTCTTTCTGAACTTTGGCGCCATCGGGCCCAAGCATCTGCAGGGCGCGGGTAATGAAGGCGACAGTCCATCCGATCCGACGGTGCTCACCGACAATCAAGGAACCTGGCTCGATTTCACCGATCTCGTCTTCATCGATCCAATCGGCACGGGATTCAGCCGGGCCAGGGTTCCCGACGATCAGGCGAAGAAGCTCTTCTACACCACCACGCCGGATATCGAATATCTTTCTCGCGTCATCTATGACTGGCTGGTGAAGAATGACAGGATGGAGTCGCGCAAGTATCTCGTCGGCGAGAGCTATGGCGGCTTCCGCGGACCGCGGATCACTTATTATTTGCAGTCACAGCTCGGCGTTGCGATGAACGGCGTCGTGCTGGTATCGCCCTATCTGAACCCGAGTATCGATGACAACAAGGATCTTTCGCCGATTCCATGGATGATGACGCTGCCCTCCATCACCGCGGCCAATCTCGAGCGCCAAAAGAAACTCACCCCCGAGGCAATGGCCGACGTCATCGCGTACACCGAGGGGGAGTACGCAACCACGCTGATCAAAGGCCGCGCTGATCAGGTCGCGACCGACAAGATGATCGCCCGCGTTACCGAGATGACGGGCCTCGATCCGGAGTTTGTGAAGTATTCTGGCGGACGGCTTGAAACCGAAGCCTACTTACGCGAGGTGCATCGCGAGCAGGGCAAGCTTGGCTCGGTCTACGACTCGAATGTGACGTCGTTCGATCCTTTTCCGTTTGCGCCCGAGCAACGCGCCAACGATCCCATCCTGGCCAGCATCATCGCGCCGATGACCACAGCGATGGTGGACTTTATTACCCGTACGGTCGGCTGGAAGGTGGACGCGCGCTACAACGCGCTCTCCTATGCGGTGAATCGTGCCTGGGATCGGGATGGCGACGATCTGCGCTCGGGTTCGGTGCCTCAGTTGCGCCAAGCCGTTGCGGCCGATCCCAAACTGCGGGTGATGATCGTGCATGGATGGAACGATCTGTCGTGCCCGTTCATGGGCTCGGTGCTCACGGTGGATCAGATGCCGGTGATGGGCGATCCTGCGCGCGTGTCGGTGCACGAGTTTCCTGGCGGGCACATGTTCTATACACGCGAGACGAGCCGCATTGCGCTACGCAAAGATGTGGAGGAGATGTACAGCAAGCACTGAGCGTCGTGGTCGCGACTTACGAGAATCTAGCATCCTAATTTTCGGTGGGAGCCTTCTCCATGTGGTCGATGACGAGCTGCTCGACCGGCGCTTTCCGCTCTTCCAGTTTAAGCCCCAGCTTTTCGACGGAGGCGAAGACCGTTTGTCCGCCGGAAGGATCGGAGGCCGCAGCGGCCGGGTTGGCATTGGCGTCGCTATTGCTGGGCGGGGCGCCGCGATTGAAGGCGCGCATGCCGGACATCAGATCCGCGAACGATATTTCGGTGGTGATTTCGTAATAGCCTTTCAGACCGGTCTGGTCTACGACCTGCGGCCCGCTCTGATTGCCGAGCTGCAGCACGCGCGTAAGAATATCGGCAAAGCCCGAAAGCGTTATGCTGTTCGACTCGATGTCGAGGCTCTGCGTCTGCGTATTCACGCGGTTAATTACGGTGCCGCGCTTACCGAGGTTGAAGGTCATGGAGCCGTCAGGATTCCGCAGGATGCGGACCGGGCCGTCGGGTCCGTCCATCTGCTGCTCGCCGGGCTTGAGCGGAGCGTTCACGTCGAGGGGTGTCGGTGCGGAGGCATCTTTGAGTTTCGGGCCACCTTTGGCCACGACGAGCGCGAGCACCTTGTGTTCTTCCGTGGTTTTGTGCGCGTCGAGTTTGAAGCGCTCTTTCAGCAGCGACTGCAGCATGGCCGGTACGTCATCGCGGTTCGCGCCGTCGGGGATCGTCGCCTCGATGTCGAAATGCTCGTCACTCAGCCAGTCGGGGCCGCTGATCTGATATTCCTTGACGTGGTAGGCGATGGCGATGAGCTGCTTCGGGGTCATGTAGATATATTCGGCCCGCGATGCGTCGACGTGCGGCCCGAAATTCGGCATTTTGCCTGCTTGCGCGTCAGCGCGGAGCTTGGCAAGATCGAGCGGCGCCGAGGGCTTGATGGTGGCTACGTCGAATGAAAGCGTGGCTGGCGGCGTTTGCGCGAGAGCCGCGCGAGGGTAGGCGAAAGAAGCTGCGCACAAGAGAACTACGATAGCCCTGCAGATCATCACGGCCCGATTATAGCGCTGATACGAGGATGCGCTATGAATCGGGCCGGCAGGAATGCCGAGTGACTACACCAGGCGCAGGAAGCGGCTCGATGCAAGGCTGGCGCCGGGGAAGACCATCTCCAGATCGGTGGCTCCGAGCGTCTGCGTAACCACTTCACCGAGCACCTCGCGGTAATCGGTGGTCAGCGCCAGATCGCGACCCTGATTGAGTTGCTCATTGGACAGACCGGGCCAGCGGCCATAGACCTTGCTGCCCTTCACGCGGCCGCCCAGAACAAACATCGCGTTGGCGTGGCCGTGATCGGTGCCGCCGGTGCCGTTCTCGTGTGCCGTGCGGCCAAACTCTGACATCGTGACCAGCGTGATGTTTTCTGCGCTGTCGCCCATGTCGCGCCAGAAGGCGGAAATGCTCGCGGAGAAATCGGTGAGCCGGTTGGCGAGCTGCCCGTTTACGCCGCCCTGGTTCTGGTGGGTGTCCCAGCCGCTCACGTCGGTAAAGGCCGCCTCGACGCCGAGATTGGCTTTGAGCAGTTGCGCGATCTGCTTCATCGCGTTGCCGAACTCGGAGTTGGGATAGTCAGCTCCGGAGGTGGGTTGATACTGCGCCGGATTGGCATCGCGGAGCATCTTGATGGCTTCGAAGGTTTCGTCGCCAGTGGTATGCAGGATGTGATCGCCCGATTCAGCGTACATGGCTTCAAAGGCGCTGGCGGCCGGTGATGGCGTTGGGCCGCGGCCGGCGACGGTGAATCCGTTCACATTGTTGAGTGCAATAGCTGGGACCTTGCCGGCCAGAGTAAGCGGGACGTCTGCGCCCAGCGCCAGCGCGCGGAAGGCGGAGTGCTGTTCGCAGGTGCCTGCACAGCGATGCCGAAGATCTTCTGCCTGCAGAGCGCGGTTCAGCCAGCCGGTATCTGTGCCTTTTACGCCCGGCGTGCCGGACTCCATATAGTCCTGCGCGTCGAAGTGCGAGCGGGACATGTCGGGAGAGCCTGCGGCGTGCACGATGGCGAGATGGCCCTGATCGTAGAGCGGCTTGAACGCGGCCAGCGATGGGTGCAGTCCAAAGAATCCGTCGAGATCGATGATCTTGTTCTGCGGGATCGCGATGGTGGGCCGCATCGAGTAGTAGTTCTTTTCGCGATAGGGCACGACGACATTGAGGCCGTCGGCCGCGCCGCGCTGAAAGATGACCACGAGCCTCTGGCTGGGCGCACCGGCAGTTTCAGCCAGCACGGAGCGGACGAGAAAGCTCGGGATGGCCGCCGTGCCCGCGACGGCGAGAGCGCCTTTGTGGAGAAAAAAGCGGCGATTCATCTGCATAGGTATCTCCTGGTGCGCACACCTAGCGGCGCTGAAATTCGGGCGAGCCCATGAGCAGGCCGGCCAGCAGTTGGTCCTGCCTTTCGAGCGCCGTCACTGCGCGATTGCGATTGAATGGCTTGGCAACAGCGGCGACGGGGTGAACCGGTGCGTTGTCTTGTGCGGACTGCGCCGCAAATTGCTGCAGCGCGGCAGAACGTGTGGCGACGCTTACGCCTCCCGGGACCACGAGCGGCTCGAGTCGTGCCTCTTCCGCATCTGCGCTGGGAACGTCGGCATCAGCCGATACATTCGCGCTCACGGAACTTGGCGTCCACGTTACGGTAATGCCGGGCAGCCGGTTCGCAGCGAGATTCAGCGCGAAGTTCATGCGGTCGACCAGCGCGCCGGTCGAGACCCAATCGGATGCCTCCCATTTGTAGCCCGTGGGAGGAATGCATGCGTAAAGGGGCATGCCCAGCTGGCGCAGTGCATTTTCGAGCGGCTGATAGTTTTCAATCTGCGCATCGCTGGCGCGCGCGGCCGAGACCACAAACTCGATGGGCGTCTTCACCTTGGCGCGGTAGTCGCTTGAAGACCAGAACTCCGGCGAGTGGAAGAGTGTCCACAGCACCGCGGAGATGTCGCCGTGGCTGGAGAGATAGGTTTTGGCCATGCGGTCGACCAGCGTCTCCGGTGGATCGTCGCTCACAAACCGGATCGCCAGCTTGCGCGAGAGGAAATGCGCGGTTGCGGGGCGAGAGGCCAGCAGATGCAGGAGCTCCTCTCCCTCTTTTTCGCCATTTTCCTTGATTTTTTTGCCGAGCACTTTCTTCGAGCCGGGCTCATGCCGGTTCGGATTGAAGATGAATTCGCCGCCTCGCTGCGGCTGATCGACAGTCCACCCGGTAAGCAC
>JASHVE010000326.1 GCA_030039675.1 Acidobacteriaceae bacterium
CTGGGCAAGCGGGCTAAGGCCGCACGGATCGAGTAAAATTGGCGCTTTAAAAATGGCCAAATGGCGTACACTCAAATCAGGAGGCGCGCCATGGCAGCTCATTCTGTTCCCGATCTTCTCGGCGGCGAACCGGTTCTGGGCCGGCCGGTGAATCAGGGCGGCGCACTGGCCGAGCTGGTGCGCGAAGGGCTTCCCGCCCAGTCGCTTTTTCTCTTGGCCAAGCGGCTCGACCTGCGCCAGGCGGAGATCTCGGAAAAGATCGGCATTCCCCAGCGCACGCTTACGCGCCGGCTCCAGAGGCATAGCCGCCTGACGGCTGCCGAGAGCGACCGCACAGTGCGTCTTGCCCAGGTCTACAACGCGGCCGTGGAAAGCCTGGGCAGCGAGGAAAAAGCCGCACAGTGGCTCAAGACGCCGAACCGTGTGCTGCGCGGCGGTCGGCCGCTCGACCAGCTCGACACCGACCCTGGCGTCCGCGAGGTGGAAGACATTCTGGGCCGCATCGCCTACGGCGTTTATTCCTGATGCTCATCTGGCGGCTGTGCCGCGCAATCCATGCGGGTAGCGCTTTTTCCGGGGAGGGTGCGCGCCGATACAGCGGCCGGTGGAACTCTCGCGGTGTGCCTATGATTTATTGCTCCTCGTCACTGGCGCTGGCGGCCATCGAGCTCTTCGTCCATCTTGAGCCCGCACAGGCTCCGGATGACCTTGTCTCAATCCCGGCGACGCTTCCTGACGACGAGCCCGCGCGCACCATTCGACGAGAAGAACTGCCGTCCACATGGTGGACCGATCTGTCGGCCACGCGCGACTTAGGCGATGCGTGGATTCGCTCCGGCTCCTCGTTGGCTCTCAAAGTGCCGTCGGTCCCGATTCGTCCCGAGTGGAATGTTCTGGTGAATCCACTTCATCCGCGCATGACCGAGCTGCGCATCGACCCACTGCAGCCTTTTGTCTTCGATGCGCGCATGTTCGAGCGAACAGACACGTAACCCGGACAGATCAGTTGACGTCCATGTCGGGCTCGGTCCAGAGCAGGATTGCCTGCGGCAAGGTGAAGTAAAGGATACCGGCCGCAACCAACAAAATGAGCGGCAGTTGCAGGAGCAATGCCTTCACCGCATGCGACAGGAGCGGCGCGATCGAGTTCGGTCCCTGGAGAAGAACGCTGGCGAGGAACGCAGCCAAAACGAAAAGCCCCAAAGGGCGGTATGCCTTGGCGTACGCGTGCTCGCGGCGATGCGTTTCGCGTTCGTCGCCACTCTTGCGCATGTCGTCGGTGAGCCACGTAAAGACGATCATGAGCGCAACGATCAGAACGAGAAGTCCGGAAACGAACCATCCCGCATGTTTAACGAGCCAGTCGCGGCCCTGCACGGGAATCCAGGCAACGTCGTAGACAGCCAGAATGGCATAAACGAGCACGACCAGCCAGCGGCGGCGCATACGCGATTCGAAATGGACGCGGAGCTTTCCTACGGAATATTCGGTGTTCATGGTTTCCTCTTTTCCTGGGGTTGCATGCCATACAATTGCTGGCTCAGCGGTTTCAGTGGCTCAGTCGAGAAAATAGCGTCTATGGGCAGGCCAAAGTAGGCGGCGATGGCGAAAGCCAGCTTGAGGCTTGGTCCGTAATTGCCGCGTTCGAGAAAGCCGATGGTCTGGTAGTTCACGCCCACCGCATCAGCCAGCTCCTGGCGGCTGAGCCCGCGCTCGGCGCGCAGGACCGCGATTCGGTTATAGAGCCCGCTTTCACCGGAAGAACTTTGCCGCGCCCCGTTGTCCTGCATAGGATTATATTATGTATACACAACATATCTGTCAAGATAAAGAACAGAATGTGGAAATTCCTCCCTCAGGCTTTTCACTTTTTGAGGAAATGGCAGGGTTTGGGTGGAGTTCGGCGCAGATTCACGGCTCAACGCGGAGCGGAACCGACGAGGGATCGTTCTTCCAGCTCACAACGCGATTGTTCTGGAAGTAGACGATCGAGCCGCCGTAGCCGAATTGATTGTCTGACAGATACGTAGGCGTACCCTGCACCACAAGCACCGCGCTCTTCGAAGAACCGACAGCGAAAGATGTCAGGTCCGGGTCGACCGGAGCGTCCGGCCACAGCTTCACGCGGATCGGCGCCGAAGCCGGGTCGATCTTCCAGCCGGCGAGCTTGCCATGCGTAAAATCCAGTTCCGAGCCGCCGTAGGTGAGTTTGTCGTCTGCAGCTACGCTCGGTGCGCCGAGAATCGCCTTCACCTCATCTTGTGTCAGGCCGATCGTGATGTAGGGCGTGAGGCGCACCGGTTCGGCATGCGCGGCGCCCAGTTCGCGCCGGTGCAGGCTCTGCGGGCCGGCAGGAGCAGCGGTCTCGGGCTGCGCTGTATCCGCTGTTTGCGCGGCGAGGGCGGAAGCAGACGCGGACTTCTGCGGAATGAGGCTCTGCAGGCTCTGGCCCGTCTGGCTCCACATGCTTCTCGCAGCCGCATGGAAGTTCGCCAGGATGCCGTTGCGCGCTTCGGAATAAAACCTTCCCGTAACAGGCTGCGCGGCAAGATAGGAGTCTACGGCCTTCGCGAAGAGCAGGCCGATCAGGAGCCCGAAGGCGAGCACGGCGAATCCCAGTAGTTTGGTCAGTGAGGGCATGCGCAACGCAATTAGAGGACGTCGCGTGGTGCGCGGTCCTGGCCCTGCGCTTGCCCTTGCACGGGAACTTGGCCGCGGCGGGCGGGCGACGCGTTCGCCGGCCTTCGACGTGAGAAAGACGTAGGCGGTGTTGATGGCCTTGAGCCTTGCCTCTGCAGCTTCTTGCAGCTTGGGGTCGCCTTGAAAGCGGTCCGGGTGCCAGACCTTCACCAGCGTGCGGTAGGCCTCTTTGATCTGGTCTGCGGTTGCCGCGGAATCCAGGCCGAACGCATCCAATGCCGAGCACCGCGCGCAGCGGTCGCGCCCATCTTCGGCCGAATCTCCGCAAGAGCAGGTTCGCATGGAAGCCAGATCGTCCTGATAGGTTGCGATGATTATAGGAGGATTGTTGCGCTGGCGCCCTGGCTCGAAGGTGCTATGCAACGCAATTCCCCATAAAATGGGAAGGAATGGCTTTTACGGAACAATATGACGTGGCCGTGGTGGGCGCCGGGCACGCCGGATGCGAAGCGGCTATGGCCGCGGCGCGCATGGGGCTGAAGACCGCGCTGATCACCATGAACCT
>JASHVE010000327.1 GCA_030039675.1 Acidobacteriaceae bacterium
AGATCCCCGGCTCGACGGAGAAACATGTGTGCGGCAGGATGCGGCGCTGGTCGTGCGTCTCCAGGTTGTCGAGATGCGCTCCGTTGCCGTGCAGTTCCTGCGCGATGTTGTGGCCGGTTCGGTGCGTGAAGAACTCGCCGAAGCCGGCGGCGCGGATGATGCTGCGCGCCGCATCGTCGGCCTCGAAGCCGCCGATCGGCCGGCCGGACGCGAAGGCGTCTTCAATGGCCGCGATGGCGGCATCGCGCGCGTTGCGCACGGTTTCAAAGACAAGCTGCTCGCGCCCGGAGGGCTCGCGGCCGATAAGGCCCGTCCAGGTGATGTCGTAGAAGACCGTATGAGGCTTGTCGACGCGGCCCCAGATGTCGATGAGCACGAAATCGCCTTCATGGATGGGCGAAGAGTGCTCGGCCGTCGGCTCATAGTGCGAGTCGGCGCTATGGGCGTTTACGCTCACGTTGGGCCCGTTCTCCCAGACGAGGCCTTCGCAGCGCATCGCCTCGCTGAGCCAGGTGACCATGTCGAATTCAGAGAACGTGCCGCTGCCGCCCTCATGCCGTAGGCGGCGGCCGATCTTCTTCCACCCCTCGGCGAGGATCGCATCGATGGCTTGCTGAGCCTCGCTGTGACTGGCGATCTGCTCATCGTTCAGCACAGCTTCAAACTGACTGACAAGATCGGCAGAGGTGACGATCTGTTTGCCCAAGCTGCGCAGGAACTCGACCGTGCCGGCGTCAACCATTGCGACATACATGATGTCATTATTGGGCGAGTACTGCATGGCGATGCGGCGTGCGCCCGTGAGCATGGCTTCGAGGCCGGCGTGCAGCTCCTGCCAGCTTGAATACACGCCCTTGCTGCCCGGCAGAGCGTCCAGCCGCCCCTGCTCGACGCGGTGCATCAGCTTGCGCGGCTCGCCGCTGGCGGGGATGAAGTAGTACCAGCGCCGCGTAATGTGTGCCTTCTCATCGAGACCCAGGATGCGCGCCGCGATGGGATCGCGATGGTGATGGTCGTAAAAGAGCCAGCCGTCGAGGCCAGCCTCGCGGAGCGCGGCCTGAATTGCGTCGAGTTGCATACCGGCATTCTACGCGCGGTGGGCGCGCCGGCAGGCGTTTATAGCGCAGCCAGTGCTTCGCGTTCGCCCGGAAATAATTCAGCGTACTTGGTGATACCCACCATCGTGAAGACCTTGGTGAAGTGCGGGGAGAGGCCGAAGGCGTACACCTTCTGGCCGGCGTTAGACGCTTCGATAAGCAGTTGAATCACCAGCGCGATGCCGCTCGAGTTGATGTAGTCCACGCGCGTGAAATCGAGCAGGATCAGCCTGGCCGTATCTTTGGGCAGGGATTGGTAGGCGCCCAGAACCGCCTCCTTCGACGTGCTGGCGATATCGCCTTCAAAGCGCAGGACGGCGACGGGATGGCCCGCAGGAGAAGTCAACTGGTCAACGCGCGATTTGGTTTCGCTTTGCAAGATTCCATCGCCTCCGCTTTTATTCCGTGTCCTTATCCAACCGTATCATCAGGCGGACGTAGCTGCTTTTGCCGCCGGAGCCGGCGACCCACTCGGCTTCGTCCACCAGCGCCTGGATGAGAAACATCCCCATACCGCGGGGGTCTTCTTCGCCGTGCATCTTGCGGTCGATGTCGGGCTTGGCAGGCCGCTGCGTTATGCCTTTGCCGTCGTCGATGACCTTCACTTCGAGCGCGCCTTCATGAGCGGAAAGGATGACACCTACCGAGAGTTTTTCATTGAGCCGGTTACCGTGCTCGATTGCGTTGATGCAGGCCTCGGCGACGGCCGTCTTGAGGTCTTCGATGCGATCATCGCGAAAACCCATGAGCTTGGCTACGGCCGATGCCGTGCTCATGGCCACCTTTTCAAAGCCCATGCGCGAAGGCAGCCGGACCTCGACGGTGGTGGTCTTCGACGCATTCATGCCGGCGTCTCCCTATAGCCCGCGCCGGGGCCCGTCGCAGCAAGCGCCAGTGCAGTCATATCGTCTCCCTGCGGGCCGCCCTCGGCAAACAGTTGAATGGCCGTCCACAATGCATCGAGAATACCATCGGCATTCTCAGACCGGTATTGGCAAAATACCTGCAAAAGCCGTTCCGGACCAAACTCCTCATCGCCTTTGAAGACTTCTGTCAACCCGTCGGTGTAAAAGAGCAGGCGTGCGCCGGGGCCGAAGCTGCTCTTTTCGCTGAAGTAATGCATTCCCGGCAACATACCGAGCGGCGGACCCGCGGCATGGAACTCGTGGGGCGCCGCGCTGGGTGTGACCAGGAAGCCGGGATTGTGGCCGGCATTTACCACTTCGATCTCGCCAGCCTCAGGGTGCAGCCGCATAAAGATGGCGGTCACATAGCGGCGGCGCGCTTCTTCGCCTTCGGCCCAGTGGTGCTGGTTCATGCGCGTGGCCAGTTCGCCCAGGGGTATGCCGGTGGCTGCAACGCCCCGAAAGGCGGAGCGGAAGCCCATGGACATAATGGCCGAGGCCAGGCCTTTGCCGGCGACGTCGGCCACGGCCATCAGCAGGCTGCCGTCAGGCTGCTGGACGATGTCGAGATAGTCGCCGCCGACCTCGTAGCAGGTGTCGGAGCGGAAGCTGATCGAGTAACCGGGAATCTGGGGCAGCTTTTGCGGCAGCAGGGAGCGTTGGATCTGCCGGGCTGCTTCGAGGTCCTGCTGCAGGCGCGCGAATTCCAGATTTCGCTTGTGATTACGGGCGTTTTCAAGAGCCACGGCCGCCTGCAATGCCAGCCCTTCGAGGAAATCCGCTTCGTAGAGCGTCAGCGCGCGACCCTCGGGTGTCGCCACCACCAGCTCGGTCATCCGTCCGCCGTCGCGGTCGCTGAGGGGAAAACGGGGTAGCACGGGACAGTTGGGGTAGGGCTCAGGAACTTCGCCGATGCTGAGATCGGTGCCCGGAAATGCGGCTCCCTCCATCTCCAGCTCGCGCACCACGATCCGCAGCACCTGCTCCAGCACATCTTTTTCCTGAGTGGTAGAGTGCACCCGCCGTGAGGCCTCGAGAAGCGCCTGCAACCGCGCCACCTGCTGCTGCAGGTCGATGGTCTCGTCGTTGCCCGCAAGCTGGGTTTCAGCCGCCATTCCGCCCTCCGTGGAATCTCACTCTACCACGCAGGTGAAGATCGACGGTGGGGCATTCCTCTGTTGAGCGCTGTTTTGCCGGGCGAATGGCTGGAGGCGAATGACTGGAGATGTGCCACTAACACCCCGCGGCGGCACGGATATCTTTGGTCTCCAGAATGCGGAGGCCGTAGCCATCGCGGCCGACGTTCAGCATGGCGCGGCCCAGGTCGCGGGTGCTGACGATCAGGTTCGGGAAGAGTCGGCGTAAGAGCGGCAGCAGCGGCTTGCTGAACGCGTAAAGCACGCGGTAGGAGCGGGTTCGGGAGCGGATCCCGTCCATGGGCTCGATCGCTCCGGGGCGAAACATATAGGTATTGAGCGGCAGTCGCAGCAGCGCATTCTCCGTGCGTCCCTTTACCCGCGCCCACATGCTCCTTCCCGTTTCGGTCGAATCGGTTCCCGCGCCGGAGACGTAGATAAAGGTCATGCCGTGGGCGAGCCGGGCGAGGGTCTCCGCGGCTGCGAGGGTGTAGCCGTAGGTGATGCGCGCGTAGTCGGCCTCCGTCATACCGGTCGAGGAGACACCGAGGCAGAAAAAGCAGACATCAAAGCCTTTGAGCCGATTTTCAATCGCCGCGTAGTAAGCCATGTCCGGGTGCACGATCTCGGTCAGTTTCGGGTTCAAGATCCCGGTTGCAGCTCGGCCGACCGTGACGGCCAGCTCTACGTCCGGGTCGCGCAGGCACTCGCGCAGTACGCCCTGGCCCACCATGCCGGTCGCTCCAAAGATCAGAACCTTCATGTCACGCCCTCCAGTGAGTCCTCCTCAGGATTTGCCGCCCCTAGGTAACAACTTCAGGAGGACGAACGGCCGGCTGCGCCGGGGGCATTCGGCATCGCGGTTTCCGCGGGTCCTCTGACTTGCAACAGGTTTGTCCGCTTAGCATACAATGGTCGCGTCTTTTCCTCCTCCGGGAACGTAATGCTCTTAAGGTAGTTTTCTTCCACGCGCCGATTTCCGGGTCCTGTTGGGGCGGTGGAAGCTTGGAAGCCATAGTTTCGTACCTGAGCATAGATGCGGACTGCGCAGACCGGATCGCGTACAGACCGCCTGCCGCGCCGAATGTACTTCGAGCGGCTCTTTCATAACAAAAGAAAGCGACGGCCATCGACACCATGAGCATCGAAGCCACACCGCAGCCTCACCACCCGTCCAGCGGTAACGCTTACGCCGAGCCGCCAGCCCCGAAGGGTTCCTGGGTCCGCGTTGTCGTTTACCTGGTACTCGTCTGTGCGCTGGGCCTGGCGGCGTGGCGCATCTATTCGAATCAGCAACTGAGCAAGCAAAACAGCGCACGGCAGGCGGCAGAGCTGCAGAACCGGCCGGTTCCTGTCCAGGTGACGCCGGTGGCGATGCGGCCCATGCCGATCTACCTCACCGCACTCGGCACCGTGACTCCGTACTACAGCGTGACGGTGAAGGCGCGGGTGAGCGGCGAGCTGCTCCCGGTGAAATTCACAGAGGGGCAGCTGGTACACGAGGGCGAAACCATCATGGTGATCGACCCCAAGCCGTACCAGGCGGCGCTGGACCAGGCCAAGGGGACGCTGGCGCATGACGAGGCGCTGCTCAAGAATGCACAGGCCGAGTACGCCCGGTACAAGGCGCTCTTCGACGCCGGCGTGGTCTCCAAGGAGACGCTGGATGCCGACGAGGCGGCGATGGGCCAGTACCAGGGCGCAATCCAGGCCGACAAGGCGGCGATCGAGACGGCGGAGCTGCAGTTGAACTGGTGCACCATCCAGTCGCCCATAACCGGCCGTATTGGACTGCGGCTCGTGGACCCCGGCAACATCATTACCGCCAATACGACTAATCTTGTTGTGATCAATCAGTTCCAGCCGATCGCGGTGTACTTTACGCTGCCCGAAAACGAGCTGCCGCAGGTGCTGCGGAAACTCGCTGCAGACCGGCAGCTGCCGGTGGATGCCTATGACAAAGGCGACGTGCAGAAGCTTGCTTCGGGCCAGTTGCTCACCGCTGACAACCAGATCGACACGACAACGGGCACCGACCGGCTGAAGGCGGTCTTTGCGAATACCGACAACCTGCTCTTTCCCGACCAGTTCGTGAACATTCACCTGGTGATGGAGAGCCGTCCGAAGGCGCTGGTGGTGCCCTCGGCGGCTATCCAGAGCGGAATCGATGGTGCCTATGTGTGGGTGACGGATTCCGATCCCAAGGGCAATGCGACGGTGAAGATGAAACCGGTGAAGGTGGCGCTGGCGCAGGGGCAGACCACGATTCTGGACAGCGGCGTGTCGCCGGGCCAAAAGGTGGTGGTAGATGGCGCCGACCGCTTGCATCCTGACGCGGTGGTGATTGCGAGCGACGCGCCACAGTCAAGCAGCGGCCCGGTGACTCCGGAAGTGGGCGGCGATCCAGCCGTTCCGCAGCCGGCGGCGAAGAAGAGCGGCGTGAGCACGCAGGGGCAGATGCCGTGAGCCTGAGCCCATCCCGGCCGTTTATTCTGCGCCCGGTGGCCACGTCGCTGCTGATGGCGGCGATCCTGCTTGCCGGCGGCCTGGGCTATCAGCAGCTGCCCGTTTCCGCGCTGCCTGAGGTCGATTACCCCATCATCCAGGTGCTCACGTTTTATCCGGGCGGCGGACCGGAGGTGATGGCGTCCTCCGTCACCGCACCTCTGGAACGGCAGTTCGGCCAGATGCCCGGCCTGAAGCAGATGACCTCGGTGAGTTCCGGCGGCGGCTCGGTGATCACGCTGGAGTTCAATCTGGATGAGAACATCGACGTGGCCGAGCAGGAGGTACAGGCGGCCATCAACGCGGCGACAAGCTTTCTGCCTGCCGACCTGCCAAACCCGCCAATCTATAGCAAAGTGAACCCAGCCGATGCGCCGATCATGACATTGGCGCTCACATCGAGCTCGCTTCCGCTGGACAAGATTGAAGACGCGGCCGATACAAACCTGGCGCAGAAGATCTCGCAGGTAAGCGGCGTGGGCCTGGTCGCAATTGCAGGTGGACAGAAGCCCTCAGTGCGCATCCAGGCGAATCCGGCGCAGCTTGCTGCGTATAACCTGAGCCTCGAAGATCTGCGCACTGCCGTAGCTGCGGCGAACGTGGACCAGGCTAAGGGCACGCTGAACGGCTCGCGGCAGTCCTACACGATTGGCGCGAACGACCAGCTGCTTTCGAGCGAGGACTACAAGCCGGTGATCGTGGCGTATCGCAATGGGGCGCCGGTGCGCGCGTCGGATGTGGCGACCATCATTGACGCCGCGGAGAACAACCAGCAGGCGGCGTGGATGAACCGCCAGCCCGCGGTGATCGTGAACATCCAGCGGCAGCCGGGCGCGAATATCATCGCCGTAGTCGATCGCATTCACAAGCTGCTGCCGCAGTTGCAGCAGGCATTGCCGGCCACCATCCAGGTGCATGTGCTTACGGACCGCACGGTGACGATTCGCGCTTCGGTAAAGGACGTCGAATACGAGCTGATGCTCACCGTCGCGCTGGTGGTGATGGTCATCTTTCTCTTTCTGCGCAACCTGGCTGCAACCATCATTCCATCGGTCGCCGTGCCGCTTTCGATTGTGGGCACGTTTGGCGTGATGTATCTGCTCGGCTACTCGTTGAACAACCTCACGCTGATGGCGCTCACCATCTCGACGGGCTTCGTCGTGGACGACGCGATCGTGATGATCGAGAACATCTCGCGCTTCATCGAGGAAGGCATGACCCCGATGCGTGCGGCGCTCAAGGGCAGCGAACAGATCGGCTTCACCATCATGTCGCTTACGGTTTCGCTGATCGCGGTGCTGATTCCATTGCTGTTCATGAGCGACGTCGTGGGCCGGCTCTTCCGCGAGTTTGCGATTACGCTCGCCGTCACGATTCTCGTATCCGCGGTGGTTTCGCTTACGCTTACGCCGATGATGTGCTCGCGGATTCTGCGCGGCAAGGCAGAAGCCAGGCAGACGCGTTTCTACCACTGGTCGGAAGACGTGTTTAACGCCATCATTGCCGCGTATGGCCGGATGCTGCGCGTGATTCTGCGCCACAGGTTTGCCACGCTGCTGGTGACGATCTCCACGTTCGTGGCGACCGTAGTGCTCTTCATCGAGGTGCCCAAGGGATTTTTTCCTGTTCAGGACACAGGCGTGATCCTGGGCATCAGCGAAGCGCCGCAGACCGTAAGCTTCAAGAGCATGGCCGAGCGGCAACGGCAGCTTGTGGAGGTAGTGCTGAAGGATCAGGCGGTCGACAACGTCTCTTCGTTCATCGGCGTGGACGGAACCAATACGACGCTGAACTCCGGCCGCATCCAGATCACGCTCAAGCCGCTCGATGTGCGCAAGATCTCGGCGTCTGAAGTCATCCATCGTCTGCAGCCTCAGCTTGCGGCAGTCGGAGGTATCCAGCTCTTTTTGCAGCCGCTGCAGGATCTGACGGTGGAAGACCGGGTGAGCCGGACGGAGTTTCAATACTCGCTCGAAGATCCTAACCCGAGCGAGCTGGCCCTTTATACGCGCAAGATGGTCGACGAGCTGAGCAAAGAGCCGGTGGTGACCGATGTGGCCAGCGACCTGCAGGACCAGGGGCTCGGCGCACAGCTGGTGATCGATCGCGATACGGCGGCACGGCTCGGCATTGCGATGGCCGATATCGACAACACGCTCTACGACGCCTTCGGCCAGCGCCAGGTCTCGACGATCTTTACGCAGCTCAACCAATACCACGTGGTGATCGAAGTGGGCCCGAGCTTCCAGACCGATCCGACAACGCTCCAGAATCTCTACGTGAAGTCCGGCAACGGCACGCAGGTTCCACTGAGCATGCTCGCGCATTGGGAGCAGTCACGGGCGCAACTGGCTATCGGCCACCAGGGGCAATTTCCTTCAACTGTGGTCAGTTTCAATCTTGCGCCGGGGAAGGCGTTGGGAGACGCCGTCAAAGCCGTGAACAATGTGGAACAGCGCATCCAGATGCCTGCGTCCATCAATGCCAGCTTCGAGGGCACGGCTGCAGCGTTCCAAAGCTCGCTGGCCAATGAGCCGCTGCTGATTCTGGCTGCACTGATTACGGTGTATATCGTGCTCGGCGTGCTGTACGAGAGCTACATCCATCCCATCACGATCATCTCCACCCTGCCTTCGGCGGGCGTGGGCGCGCTGCTGGCGCTGATGATCACGCATGTGGATTTCAGCGTGATTGCGCTCATCGGCATGATCCTGCTGATCGGCATTGTGCAGAAGAACGCCATCATGATGATCGACTTCGCGCTGCAGGCGGAGCGGGATGAAGGCAAGCCGGCGGAAGAGGCGATTTTTCAGGCGTGCCTGCTGCGCTTCCGGCCCATCGTGATGACGACGATGGCCGCGCTGCTCGGCGGTTTGCCGCTGGCTCTTGGCGGCGGCGTGGGCGCGGAGCTGCGCATGCCGCTGGGCGTGACCATCGTGGGCGGACTCATCTTTTCGCAGATGCTAACGCTGTTCACCACGCCGGTGGTGTATCTCTACTTTGACAAGCTGGCCCACCGCATGAAACCGCGGGAGCTTGAGCAAGCGCGCGAACCGGAAACCGTCAGCGCTGATTGAAGAGAACCGTATGCACCTCTCCGCACCGTTCATCAAGCGCCCGGTCGCCACAACGCTGCTGAGCCTTGCGCTGCTGCTGGCCGGCTCGGTCGCGTACACGGTTCTGCCGGTGGCTTCGCTGCCCGAGGTCGATTTCCCGGTGATTGGCGTGCAGGCCAGCCTGCCCGGTGCGAGCCCGACGACGATGGCTTCGTCGGTAGCCACGCCGCTTGAGCGGCAGTTTGGCCGCATCGCCGGCGTGAACCAGATGACCTCTTCAAGCGCGCTGGGGACGGCTTCGGTGGCGCTGCAATTCGACATCAACCGTAACATTGACGCTGCGGCGCGCGACGTGCAGGCCGCCATCAACGCGGCGCGGACGCAACTGCCTTCGTATCTGCCGCAAAATCCTACATATCGCAAGGCGAATCCCGCCGATGCGCCGATCCTCATTCTTACGCTCAGCTCAGATGTCGTGCCGAAGGCCGTCATCTACGACATGGCGGATTCGATCCTGGCGCAGAAGATCTCGCAGGTGCAGGGTGTAGGCCAGGTGTTTGTAGGCGGCAGCGCCAGCCCGGCCGTGCGCGTGGAGCTGAACCCGATGCAGCTGGGCAATAACGGCATCGGTCTCGAGGCGGTGCGCACCGCACTGGCCAATGCAAATGCGAACCGGCCGAAGGGAGCCTTTCAGGATGGGACGCACCGCTGGGCCATCGGCGACAACGACCAGATGTTCAGGGCGCGCGAATATGCGCCGATCATTGCCGGCTACAACAAGACCACCGGCGCGCCGGTGCGCCTCTCTGACCTGGGCGAGGTGTACGACGGCGTGTCCAATACGCTCACCGGAGGACTGACGGGCGTGAATCCCGACGTGGGCCCGACGGGCCAGGTGCACGACGCGATCATGCTCTTCATCTTCAAGAGTCCGGGCGCGAATGTGATCTCTACCGTGGATCGCATTCTGGCCGAGCTGCCGCATTTGCAGGCCTCGATTCCACCCACGATCGCCATCAATGTCGTGAGCGACCGCACGGTGACCATCCGCGCGAGCGTGCGCGACGTGGAGATTTCGCTCATGATCAGCGTGGTACTGGTGGTGCTGGTCGTGTTTCTCTTCCTGCGCGAGGTGTGGGCCACCATTATTCCGTCGATCGCCGTGCCGCTTTCGCTTGTGAGCACATTTGGCGTGATGAGCCTGCTTGGGTACAGCATCGACAATCTCTCGCTGATGGCGCTCACCATCTCCACCGGCTTTGTGGTGGACGACGCGATTGTGGTGATCGAGAACATCACGCGCTATCTCGAGATGGGCATGAAGCCCTTCGATGCGGCGATGAAGGGATCGAAGGAGATTGGATTCACGGTGCTTTCGATGAGCACCTCGCTCATTGCCGTATTTACGCCCATCCTGCTGATGGGCGGCATTGTCGGCAAACTCTTTCGCGAGTTCGCAGTCACGCTCTCTGTCGCGATTGCCGCGTCGCTGCTGGTGTCGCTGACCGCTACGCCGATGCTCTGCGCACGGTTCCTGAAATCGCGTGACGAAAGCCGCCACGGTGCTTTGTATCGCGCCAGCGAGCGGGCCTTCGAGTGGCTGCATGGCGAGTACGCCACGGCTTTGCGCTGGGTGCTGCGGCACCAGTGGTTCATTCTCGGCGTGGCCGTGGGCACGGCCGTGCTCAATGTCTATCTCTTCGTCAAGGTGCCCAAGGGGTTCTTTCCGCAGCAGGACACGGGACGTATTAGCGGGCAGACGATGGGTTCGCAGGACATCAGCTTCGATTCCATGATGGCCAAACAAAAGCTTCTGGCGCAGATGACGCTTGCCGATCCAGCTGTTCAAACCGTGAACGGCTTTGCCGGCGGTGGCGGGCCAGGCGGCGGAAGCAACAATGTGGGCCGATTCTGGATTGCGCTCAAACCGCTCAGCGACCGCCCAGGGCGCGTCTCTTCTGATGATGTTGTCAACCGTCTGCGCGACAGACTGACCAGCGTGCCCGGCGCAACCCTGTTTCTGCAGGCGCAGCAGGATATTCAGATCGGCGCACGCGGCAGCGCGGCGCAGTATCAGTACACGCTGTCGGACGAAAATCTCGAAGAGCTGAACCAGTGGGCGCCGCAACTGCTGGCCCGCGCGATGAAGATGCCTGAGCTGCGCGACGTCTCTACCGATCAGCAGGACCAGGGACTGGCAACAAACCTGGTGATCGACCGCGATTCGGCCTCGCGCCTCGGCATCACGGCGGCCGCGATCGATCAGGTGCTTTACGACGCATTCGGCCAGCGCGAGGT
>JASHVE010000328.1 GCA_030039675.1 Acidobacteriaceae bacterium
TGCCTCGACTCTTCGTCCACTTTTCCGCTCGTCCCCTTGTTCCCTGCTCTTTTCAAGTGCGACCACAGGAACCACAGCAGCAGCGCCAGCAATCCCAGCTCAACCGCAAGATGAAAGCGATGAAACCACTGCTGCAATCGCGGATCGCTGTGCCAGCGCTCGCCAAGCTTCATGCCTGCCCAACCCAGGCAGAAATACCAGATCCAGGAACCTACGGAAGTATAGATGTGAAACCGCAGCCGCGGCATCCTGGCGATTCCCGCGGGAAACGCGACGAAGGTCTGCACCACCGGCAGCATGCGCCCCACCAGAATCGCGATCGATCCATACCGATCGAAGAACCAGCTCATCCGGTCCAGGTCGTGCGTATTCATCAGAACCCATCTGCCGTAGCGCACCACCAACGGCCGTCCGCCTTTGGCGCCGATCCAATAAGCAACTGCAGAGCCCACGTTGCAGCCCGCCACACCTGCCGCGACCACGAGAAACAGATTCAGATGGCCGAGATACACCACGTATCCCGCGAACGGCATGATGAGCTCAGAGGGAATGGGAATGCCGCAGGAATTCAGCGAAATAAGCGCGGTGATGCCAGCATACCCGCCAGCCTGAATCACATGAGTTACGAATTGCACGAGGTATGCGAGGATCTTTTCACTCATGAGCGTACTCAGTATATAGGCGCGGACAGCGCTGTTTGGGCCCATCGGAAACGGTTAGGAAGGAAAAGCGCGATGCACACGTCTGCATGTGCAGTTTGTTAACATCAGGTGTGTTGCATTGAGAGATTTGAGGAGGATTTGTGTCCGATTTTCCGCCCGTTCCGCTCACGCTGGAAGGCTCGAGCGCCCTGCATCAGTTCTTTCGCTTCGATTGGAAGCAGTGGCGGTCCTGCGCGGACGGCGAACGCAAAAAGATCGCAGACGAATTCGTCGCGGTGCTGAAGAAACTGGAGCGCGCGAATGCAGATGCTCCGGTGCGCTCCGCGCTTTATTCGCAGCTCGGGCACAAGGGCGATCTGGTTCTGATTCACTTCCGCGACTCGCTGGAAGCGCTAAACCAGGTGGAACTCGATATTGCGCAGACTCCGTTCTACGATTTTCTCGAACAACACCACTCGTATGTGTCGGTGGTCGAACTGGGCCTGTATGAGTCGAGCCGCAAGACGTATGAGGCTGCGTCGGCGAGGGGATTTGCGGAGCACTCGCCCGAGTGGGATGCGGAGATTGCGGAGTCTCTCAAGCGCGGTGCGGATGCCATGGCGCCGCGTCTCTTCCCCGCTGTGCCGGAGGCGAAGTATCTCTGTTTTTATCCCATGGACCGCAAGCGCGGCGAGGGAGTGAACTGGTACAAGGTGCCGTTTGCCGAGCGGCAGCGCATGATGCACGAGCACGGCATGATCGGCCGACGCTATGGCGACCAGGTGAAGCAGATCATTACCGGGTCAATAGGATTTGATGACTGGGAGTGGGGCGTCGATCTCTTTGCTGACGATCCGGTGGTCTTTAAGAAGCTCATCTACGAGATGCGCTTCGATGAGGTGAGCGCGGTGTATGCGCTGTTTGGGCGATTTTATATCGGCGTGCGGCTGCCGGTGGAGAAGCTGAGCGGCTGGTTGGAGGGCAAGCTGTGAACGCAAGCTAGTGTGGTGAGTCCTAAATTCGTCGAAGAGCAACCGCAGGTCCCCTTCGGCTTCGCTCAGGGCAGGCTTTCGGCTCCGTTTGGCCCAAAAACGGCCAAACTCGACAGGATGACAGCGCATCTGTAATGCGAATTAATGACTCGGCACACTAGATGTCTGTTACTGATCCCGCATTGGCTCGGTTGCTTCGAGTAGCCTTCTAATAGGATCGCGATCGAGGTCACAGAAGACACTATGCCTGGAATGAAAACTGCCAAAAAGGGTGTGGGGAAGAAGCAGCCAGCTCAGCCCAAGCAGAATGGCACAGCTGGTTCGAAACAAAAGGCGCAAGGACTTCGCAGTCCGCTCGCGCAGGAACGTGTCGCCGATATCTTGAAGCGGCTCGACGAAGCCTATCCTGAGGCCGTCTGCGCGCTCGATCACAAAACACCGTGGGAGCTGCTCGTGGCGACGATTCTCTCCGCGCAATGCACGGATGTGCGCGTGAATATGGTCACGCCGGCATTGTTCAAGCGCTTTCCGACTCCGGCGGCGATGAGCAAAGCGGCGCTGCCGGAGCTTGAAGACCTGATCCGCACGACAGGCTTCTATCGCAATAAGGCGAAGTCGATTCAGGGCGCGGCCAAGGCTGTGGTGGAGCGGTTTGGCGGCAAGGTACCGGAAACGCTGGACGAGCTCATTACGATTCCCGGCGCGGCGCGCAAGACGGCCAACGTGGTGCTGGGCGTTTCGTTTGGCAAAGCGGAGGGCGTGGTGGTTGACACGCACGTCTTCCGCATTACGCGGCGGTTGCAGCTGGCCAAGGGCGACACGCCACAGGAGGTCGAGCGGGAGCTGATGCGTGTTCTACCGCAGGATCGGTGGATTTCGTTTTCGCACCAGATCATTCATCACGGGCGACAGGTGTGCATCGCGCGGAACCCGAAGTGCGACAAGTGCAACCTGGAGACGTTGTGCCGGTCGAAGGATAAGACGTGGGAATCGTGATCCAATCAGCGGTCCAAATTTAGCCGAACCGCAGCAATCAAGCCTGGAATATCATGCGGATTGGCTTCGGCGGCCGGCTCCCATCCATGCTCGCGCAGGGTCTGGCTGGTAATGGGGCCGATCGAGATGGCAGATATGCCGGAGAATGGGAAGACGAGGTCGGCTTTTTCTGCTGCTTCCTTTAAATGCGTCACACTGGATGAGCTCGTGAAGGTGGCGGCGTCGATTCCCTGCTCCAGTGCACGGCGAAGTTCTTCGGGCGCGGCTTCGGGCAGTACGTTGCGGTAGACATCGATGACGTCGACCTGTGCACCTGCGGCGCGGAGAGCGTCGGGGATTACGTCGCGAGCAATGGCGGCGCGGGCGATGAGCACACGCTTGCCATCAATCTGATCGCACAAAGCAACAGCGAGACTTTCCGCGACATACGACGTGGGCGTGAGAACCTCTTTAAACCCTAACTTCTCAACCGCAGCTGCCGTGGCGGCGCCAATTGCGGCAACCTTGAGATTCGTAACGGCTCTCAGGCTGATTCCCTGAAGCGAAGCACGAAAGCCGAGAATCTCCGCAGCGTTCGTGCTGGTCACTATCAGCCAGTCGTATCGGGTGAAACGGCTGCATATGGCGGCATCGAGCGGATCAAAACTCTCCGGGGGCGCAATCTGAAGGACGGGCACTTCGACGGGGATTGCGCCCAGCGCACGCAATTCGTCACTTAGTTTGGAGGCCTGCCGGACGGCGCGCGTTACCAGGACGCGGCGGCCGGCGAGCGGCAGGGTCATTGCGCAACACCGGATGCAGCGACAAGTAGCGGGCCGGCGCCGGCATCGAGTAGCATCTTGGCGGCGTGGCGGCCGAAGGCTGCGGGATTGTTGTGGTCTCGGTCTGCGTGATAGTGGATGCGGACCACCTTGCCGGTTTCAGGCGAAGCGACGACGGCGAAGATCTCATCCTGCGGCTTGTGGTGCTGGGTAAACTTGAGCCGGCAGTGGACGCCGATGGGAACCTGGCAGCCGCCGCCCAGCGCGGCCAGCGCGGCGCGTTCGGCCTCGACGGCGAAGCGCGTGTCGGCGTGATCGAGAAAAGCGACCGCAGCGAGCGTGGCGGTATCATCTTGGCGGGTTTCGATGGCCAGCGCGCCCTGGCCCGCGGCCGGGCAAAAATCTTTGGGGTCGAGACGCTCGCGGAGCCAGTCCGTTTTCCCCAGGCGTTCAAGGCCCGCTGCTGCAAGCAGAATCGCGTCTACCTGGCCTTCGGCGAGCTTGCGCAGCCGCGTGTCGACATTGCCGCGGAATTCCACGATCTCAACATCGGGACGCAGCGCCTTCAACTGCGCGCGGCGGCGCTGGCTGCTGGTGCCTACGCGCGCGCCTTGCGGCAGTGCGGTCAGGTTCGCGTGCTTAATAGAGACAAAAGCATCGCGGGGATCGATGCGCGAGGGTGTGGCAGCTAATGTGAAGGGCTCCGGCAGTTCAGTGGGCAGATCCTTGAGCGAATGCACGGCGAGATCGACGCGGCCATCGGCGAGGGCCTCCTCAATCTCTTTGGTGAACATCCCCTTTGAGCCCACTTGCGCGAAAGTGACTTCCTGCAGGCGGTCCCCGGTGGTCTTGATGATCTCGATCTCGACGGAATGGCCCTGCTCGCGCAGAAGAGCGGCAATGTGGTTAGCCTGCCAGACGGCAAGCTGGGAGCCGCGGCTGCCAATGCGGAGATTCATCGGTGAGCCTCCACTCGGCGATCGGTTTCAGCGATCTCCCGTTGCTGGGGCTCCGGCTGCTTGGATTCTGCGGTTGTGGAGATAAGCGGGTCGGCTTCACGAGGCGCTGCGGCCGAGACTGACCACTCTTCGCAGAGAATGTCGAGCCTTGCGGCGTCGCCTTCGCGCGCGGCCTGCTTGAGCGCCTGCATGGGAGGGTGAAGAAATTTGTTGACGAGGCCGCGGGTGAGCGCGTCGACGGCAGCAAGCTGCTCCGGCGTGAGCGTGCCGAGGCGCGCGTGGATGCGCTGAAGCTCGGCGATTCGAATCTCTTCGGCCTTGCGCTGCAGGGCCACGATGGCCGGCGCGGCATTGACAGTGCGCTGGCGCTGGTGGAAGCGCTCCACCTCTGCGGCAATGATCGCCTCGGCATCGACTGCCTGGCGGCCGCGTTCTTCCATGTGTGCGGCGGCCACCTGCTGCAGATCATCGATGTCGTAGACGAAGATGCCGTCGAGCTTGTTCATTTCGGGATCGACGTCGCGCGGGACAGCGATATCGATGAAGAACATGGGGCGATTGCGGCGGCGGTGCAGGAATGCGTGGCCGTGTTCGCGGCGGAAGATGGGATGCGGTGCGCCGGTAGAGGTGATGACGATGTCTGCCTCGCTGGCAGCCTCATGCAGTTGCTCGAAGAGAATGACCCGGCCGTTGAAATCTTCGGCCATGCGGCGGGCGCGTTCCTGCGTGCGATTGGTTACGAGGATGGCGCCGGCGCCCTGCTGTACCAGATGACGCGCCGCCAGCTCGCTCATTTTGCCGGCGCCCACCAGGAAGACCGTGCGGCCGTGCAGAGAACCGAAGATTTTGCCCGCCATTTCGACGGCTACGGAAGCAACCGAAACGGAATTGGAGCCGATGCCGGTCTCGGAGCGGGTCTTTTTCGCTACGGAAAAGGCGCTTTGCAAAAGATGTTCGAGCTGGCTGGAGACCGTTCCGGCGGCGCGAGCGACGGCAAAGGCTTCCTTCACCTGGCCGAGGATCTGCGGTTCGCCGACGACCATGGAATCAAGGCTCGATGCCATGCGGAAGAGATGGCTGACGGCCTCTTTGTCGTGATACTCGAAGAGGTGTGGCGTGAGCACCGAGGCATCGATGCCGAAGTGCTCGCTGAAAAAGCCGGTCAGTTGCACGCCGGGTGCTTCGACGGCGGCCAGCAGTTCCACGCGATTGCAGGTGGAGACGATCATGCACTCGGTGACGCCGGGCGTGGCAGCCAGGGCGTTGAGGGCCTCAGGCAGTTCTTCGCGCGAGACGGCAATGCGCTCGCGCAGCCCGATGGGCGCGGTCTTGTGGTTGACGCCGAGGAGAGTCAGTGTCATTGGAGACCGAACCTGTGCACATTGCTGATGAAGTTGAGAGCCCAGACACCCATCATGGCCACAAGCACCGCGCCTGAGACATACGCGGCCCGGCGCCCGCGCAGGCCCGCGCTGCGGCGGACCAGGAGCAGAAGAACGTAAAAGATCCAGCTGATGAACGAGGCGACAACCTTCGGATCGAGAAAGTACGCCGCGCCAAGGTCGGTTTCCTGCACCAAAACTGCGCCGATGATCAGGCCGACCGTCATGCAGGGAAAACCGAATTCCAGCGCGGCGTGGGCGATACGCTCCAGAGTATCGAGCGGCGGGAGCCAGTCAAAGAGGTTCTTGCCCGGCCGCGGCTTGGATTTGATCCGGCGCTCCTGCACGAGGTACAGCATGGATGCGAGCAGACTGAATGTCAGGGCGGCATACGCCAAAAGCAGCGCGACGATGTGAGCCACCAGCCAGCTGGTGCGGACGCCCTGCGACGGAAAATGATAGCTGCCGGCGCTGAGCGCAGGAACGAAAACGAGGAAAAACGTACCTGGTAAAGCAAAGATTCCCAGTGGGATTGCGTCGTAAAGCCACCAGACGAGGAAAAACAGGCCAGCGATGGCGAAACCCAGCAGCGACTCGATTTCGCGCACACCTACCGGCACAAACCGATGGGCCTGGACGAGCATTTCAACCACCGAGACGAAGTGAAAGAAGAAGGCCAGGCCGCCGAAATGTACGCACGCCTTGCGCCAGCGGAGCGAGCCATGGAGCACGGCCGGAAACACGGCGACAGAACCCGCCGCGTAAAGCATCGCCGCAACTCGTAGCCAGAGAAGGTACATCGCTATCAACACCTTACGGTGCTAAGCACCAGTATACTGTGATGTAAATCACGCGATAACATTGCGGTCCGGAAAATCGGGCTGCCGCTGTACGCCCACGTCAGATTGCGCCGCGGCGATGCACTTTCGCACGCCGTGCTGCGACGGTGGTGTGCGACATGCCTTCGAGTAAGAACCACTTTATTCAGATGCCGCACAGCCCCAAAGGTATTCGCGGGACGCGTTAAGCTGGAAAGCAGCGTGATCCAGGACGAACTTCAAACCGAAACCATAACGGAGCCAGCGCCTCAGCCGGCAGCCGTTGAAAAGCCCTCCGCAGAGTTGACGCCCTTCATGCGGCAGTGGACGGCGGCGAAGAAGGAGAATCCCAATGCGCTGCTGTTCTTCCGCATGGGGGACTTCTACGAGCTGTTCTACGACGATGCGACCGTGGCCAGCCGCGAGCTCGAGCTGACGCTGACCGCGCGGGACAAGGAAAAGCTGATTCCGATGTGCGGCGTTCCTTACCACGCGGTCGAGGGGTATCTGACGCGGCTACTGCGCAAAGGATACCGGATCGCGCTATGCGATCAGATGGAGGACCCGAAGCTCACCAAGAAGATCGTGCGCCGCGAGGTGACGCGGGTTCTGACACCGGGAACGGCGCTTGACGCGGGTCTGGGACAGGAACGGAACAACTTTCTGGCGGCGCTCTATGAAAGCACGCCGAAGAGCGGACGGGATGGAGCGGCTGTTTGCGCGGTAGCACTGCTCGATGTTTCGACGGGGGAATTCCGGACGGCGGAGTTTCGCGGTGCGCAGGCGCGTCAGCAGGCCGTCGAGGAGCTGCTGATGGCGGCGCCGAGCGAGGTGCTGGTCGCCACGAGCGCAGAAGTGCCGGCGCTGCTTGAGAAGATTCCTGCGCGGACCCGTGTCGAGGACTGGGTATGGACGCGCGACTTTGCCGTTCCGCTCGTGGAACGGCAGTTGCACGTGCGGTCGCTCGAAGGTTTCGGCCTGAACGGGCACGACGCGGCGGCGATCGCGGCCGGCGCGGTG
>JASHVE010000329.1 GCA_030039675.1 Acidobacteriaceae bacterium
CTGGAAGAGCTCGAAGCCAATGCCTGCCCCGGCGCAGGCGCATGCGGCGGCCAGTTCACGGCCAACACCATGGCCATGAGCGGCGAAATTCTCGGCATCTCGCCGATTCAACTCTCGGGTGTTCCCGCCACGCATCCTGACAAGAAGGCCGCGACCCGTGAAGCCGGCCGCCTGTTGATGGATGCCGTTCGCGCCAACCGCCGCCCCTCCCAGATCATCACCCGCAAATCCCTTGAAAATACAATCGCCAGCGTAGCCGCCAGCGGCGGCTCGACGAATGCCGTGCTGCACCTGCTGGCCATCGCGCGCGAGATGGGTATTGCGCTTGGCATCGATGACTTTGATGCGATCTCGAAACGCACACCCTACATCTGCGATCTCACCCCCGCGGGCAAGTACGTTGCAGCCGACTATCAGGCCGCCGGTGGCTCGCGTCTTCTGGCCAAGCGGATGATCGAAGCCGGCCACGCCGACGGTTCCACGCTTACCGTCAGCGGCAAGACGCTCGCCGAAGAAGCCGCGCTGGCCGAAGAGACGCCGGGGCAGGTCGTCATTCATACCTTCGAGAAGCCCATCAAGCCCAATGGCGGCCTGGTGATTCTCAAAGGCAACCTCGCACCCGAAGGCTCGGTGATGAAAATTGCCGCAGCGGGCCGATATGAGCATCGCGGCCCCGCACGTGTCTTCGACTGCGAAGAAGACTGCTTTAAAGTCGTCCAGTCGGGCGGCATCAAGCCGAACGACGTGATCGTGATCCGTTACGAAGGCCCGAAGGGTGGCCCCGGCATGCGTGAGATGCTGCAGGTCACCGCAGCCATCAGCGGCATGCCCGAGCTGAGCTCGACCGTGGCGCTGCTCACCGATGGCCGCTTTAGCGGCGCAACGCGCGGCATGACCGCAGGCCATGTGGCTCCCGAAGCCTTTGTGGGTGGACCCATTGCTGCCGTGCGCGAAGGCGACATCATTCACTTCGATATTGCCAACCGCACACTCAATGTTGAAATCAGCGCGGAAGAGATGGCCGCACGGCTCAAGAACTTCAAGCCGCCTGCGCTGCGCTGGCCCAAAGGCGTCTTCCGCAAGTATGTGGACCGCGTGCAGTCGGCCTCGGAAGGCGCAACAACATAGGGCAGTGAACAGGACTAAGACCAGCGAACGAATAGGAGTCAATTATGGGAGACAACGCGAATACGCAAGCCGCAAACGCGCATCTGACGGCGCCTACGCGCCTCACCGGCTCTGAGATTCTGTGGGCCACGCTGGTGGGCGAGGGCGTAGACACGGTCTTCGGCTATCCGGGCGGAGCCATTCTGCCCGCGTACGACGCGCTGCGCAAGTTTCCCATCCGCCACGTGCTGGTGCGTCACGAGCAGGGCGCGGCGCACATGGCCGACGGCTACGCGCGCGCCTCGGGCAAAGTGGGCGTCGCGATTGCCACCAGCGGCCCCGGCGCCACGAATCTCATCACCGGTATTGCCACGGCCATGCTCGATTCGATCCCGATCGTCTGCATCACCGGCAATGTGCCGAGCAAAGTGCTGGGCACCGACGCTTTTCAGGAAGTCGATATCACCGGCATTACGCTGCCTGTTACCAAGCACAATTTCCTGGTGAGCCGCGCGGAAGATCTGGCTGGCGCGCTGCGCCACGCCTTTCAGATCGCCCGCTCCGGCCGTCCTGGCCCGGTGCTCGTCGATATTACGAAAGACGCGCAGCAGGCCACGGCGATCTTCGACTTCGAAGCTGCAAAGCCCAGAGCCTATCGTCCGCACCCGATGCTGAAGGTGGAAGACTCAGGCCTTGCACACGCCGCTGACCTCATCCGCAACGCCAAGCGCCCGGTGATCCTCGCAGGACATGGCGTCTCCGAGTCCGGCGCGATGGAGCAGGTGCGCACGCTGGCAGAGCGCGCGCAGATTCCGGTGGCGCTTACGCTGCTCGGCCTTGGCAACTTTCCTGCCTCGCATCCGCTGAACATGGGCATGATGGGCATGCACGGCGAAGCGTGGGTCAATGACGCCATTCAGGAAGCCGACCTGCTCATTGCCTGTGGCATGCGCTTCGACGATCGCGTGATCGGCACGCCGTCGACGTATGCGCTGAAGGCCAAAAAGATTCACATCGAGATCGACCCCGCGGAGATCAACAAGAACGTCAAGGTCGACGTAGCGCTCGTAGGTGATCTGCGCGAGGTGCTCGAAGAGCTGCTGCCGCGGATTTCAGGCCGCGACGGCTCGGCGTGGCTCAAGAGCATCGAAGCGAGCAAGGGCGCCGTCGCCGTGCGCGACATCAAGAACCTGCCCGACATGGGCCATCTTTACGCAGCGCACGTGATGCACGATCTGTGGCGAATCACCGGCGGCAATGCAGTTGTGGTCACAGATGTGGGCCAGCACCAGATGTGGGAAGCGCAGTATTTCCATCACGAGCATCCGCGCACGCTCATCACTTCGGGCGGTTTAGGCACGATGGGCTTCGCGCTGCCTGCGGCCATCGGCGCAAAGATCGCGTGCCCGGAAAGGGAAGTGTGGGTAATCGCGGGCGATGGCGGCTTCCAGATGACGGCGGCCGAGCTCTCCACCATCGTGCAGGAGAAGCTCAAGATCAACATCGCCATCATCAACAACGGCTATCTCGGCATGGTGCGGCAGTGGCAGGAGTTCTTTTACGAGCGCAACTACGAGGCCACGCCGCTGGTGAGCCCGGATTTTGTGAAACTCGCCGACGCGCATAGCATTCAAGGGCGCGCCGTACGCACACGCGGTGAAGTTGCAGGGGCGGTCGAAGAAGCACGCGCTGCAAAGGGCGCGTTCCTGCTCAACTTCCTGGTGGAAAAAGAAGATTCGGTATATCCCATGATTCCTGCCGGCAGCGCGCTGCACGAGATGATCCGCCGCCCCAGCAAAGATCCGCTGGAAGAAACGGCGCACGACTGAACAGAGATCAGGGATCAGGGATCAGAGGTCAGTTAACCTGCTAGGAGCTGTTGGATGGCACAGTCATTCCGGGATTTGGTCGTCTGGCAGCGGGCCATGCAGTTGACTGTCGCAATTTATCGGTTGACAAAAGATTTTCCGCGCGAGGAGCTTTACGGTCTAACAAATCAGATCAGACGGGCAGCAGTTTCATTGCCGAGCAATATTGCCGAAGGACACGGGCGATTAAACACCGGCGAGTTCCGGCAGTTTCTCGGAGTCACCCGAGCCTCAAACTTTGAGCTCCAGACGCAGTTGCAAATTGCACGCGAGCTTGAAAGGGGAAATCCACAACCGATTGACCAGGCGGAGGGTCTGTCGCACGAAGTCGGTAAGATGATCTATGCAATTTTGGAATCGATCAAGGATTGAGATGCAAGGAGAAACTGATCTCTGATCTCTGACCCCTGATCTCTGGAAAGGCCATCATGCTGCATACATTCGTTGCATACGTGGAAGATTTGCCGGGCGTGCTCACGCGCGTGGCTTCGTTGTTCCGGCGGCTGAACATCAACATCAACTCGCTC
>JASHVE010000330.1 GCA_030039675.1 Acidobacteriaceae bacterium
TGGTACATCCTGCACGCCTACTCGGGCTTCGAGCGCAAGGTGAAGGAGTCGATCGAGAGCCGCGTCCAGGCCTTCGGGCTGGGCGACCGCGTGGGCCGCGTGATGATCCCCACCGAGCCCGTCACCGAGATCGTGAACGGCAAAAAGCGCACCGTGGAGCGCGTCTTCCTGCCGGGCTACGTCCTGGTCGAGATGGATCTGGACAACCAGCTCTGGCACGTTCTCAAGGACACGCCGAAGGTGACGGGCTTTCTCGGCACGGGCGACAAGCCTGTGGCGCTGAGCGAAGAAGAAGTAAGCTCCATCCTCTTCCGTTCCGAGGTCTCGAAGGACAAGCCGCGGCTGAAGATCAAGTTCGAAAAGGGCGAGCAGGTACGCATCACCGAAGGGCCGTTCGCCAACTTCAACGGCGTGGTGGACGAGATCAACGAAGATCGCGAGACGCTCAAGGTCATGGTGACTATCTTCGGCCGCTCCACACCCGTCGAACTCGAATTCGGCAAGGTGGAAAAGATTGAGTAAAGCAGCTTCTAGCTTCCAGCTTCCAGCTTCTAGCTGGCGAGTTCTTCTAGCGACCGCCGGTTGGGGCAGAGCAGAAGGCTGCAACCTCAAAATTTGGGATAAGAACAGATGAGCTAGAAGCTAGCGGCTAGAAGCTAGAAGCTAGTTCCGAAGGAACTAAAGATGGCGCCTCCAAAGAAGGTTCAAGGATACGTAAAGCTTCAGATTGAGGCGGGCAAGGCAACGCCCGCGCCTCCGGTAGGCCCTGCGCTCGGTCAGGCGCAGGTGAACATCATGGAGTTCTGCAAGCAGTTCAACGCGCGCACGCAGAACAAGGAGATGGCCGGACTCGTCATTCCGGTCGTCATCACCGTCTATGCCGACCGCAGCTTCACCTTCGTCACCAAGACGCCCCCGGCGTCGATTTTGCTGAAGAAGGCCGCCGGCATCGATAAAGGCTCGGGCACTCCGAACAAGGAGAAGAAGGGTAAGGTGACCGAGAAGCAGGTGCGTGAGATCGCCACGCAGAAGATGCCCGATCTCAACGCTGCCTCGGTCGAATCAGCCATCAAGAGCATCAAGGGCACGGCCCGCTCGATGGGCATCGAAGTCGTCGCGTAAGCCGCGGATTCACCGGCCACGCAGAGAGGCCTTCCCTGGGCAGGGAAGGCCTCTCTGCGTTTGAGGACGCGGTAGAAGCGCGGCCTGAATTGGGCTTTATTTCGGCGGAGCGGTGGTCTGGGTGAAGACTTCGCGTTTGCGTCCGGGCTCCGCTTTCGGCTTGGGTTTCGGCGCCTTCTTCGTTTCTTTCTTGCCTTTGTCTTTGTTTCCCATGCGAGTAAGAATGCCACAAAAGCCTGTGTGTGAAAAGCCTTAAGCCGCGCCGATCCGGAACATCCTTTTTGGGCAAGACGGAGTTATTGTTCTGGCAAGGAGCTCCGTGCCCCATCCTTGCGCCTTCTTTCTGGCGCAAGGGTGGGAGAGGACGATTTACTGCGGCGCGGGGCCACGCACCACCTGCACCAGGTTGTCGGTGCGGATCTGCCGCGCGAAGGCCTGCTTTATATCATCCGCGGTGAGTTGCATATATTTCTTCGCAGCATTCACGGGCTCATCCAGCGGCAGGCCCAGATCGGCGCGGGCCAGCAATCCCCTCGCGACAGACTCCTCGCTGGCGCTGCTCAGCGGAATCTGGCGTAGCAGCAGGGCCTTCGCCTGGTGCAATTCGCTGTCTGAGACGTCTTCGGTGCGCATCTGCTCGAGATCGCGGACAATCAGCGCCCGCGCCTTCGATACGTTCTGCGGATCGCTGCCGTATTGCACCGAGTAGCTGGCCCGGCTCTTCGACGCGTTCAGGCTCACGTCAACGTTGTAGACGTAGCCGTTTACCTGGCGCAGATCGTGATAGAGCCGCGTTGCGTAAAAGCCGCCGCCCAGAACGTGATTGCCGAGTTGCAGCGGATAGTAGTCAGGATCGAACCGGTTGATGTTCAGCTGCTCGGCCAGAGTGACTTGGTCCTGCACCGCCTCGGGATCGGGGACCGTAGAGGCCGAGGCCTGATTTACAGGAATAGCCGGGAGCGTAGTTTCCGGCTTCGGTCCGGCGGCTTTCCAGTCGCCGAACCATTTTTCGATCACACTCTTTGCCTCATCGGCCGTCACGTCGCCGATGACCACGATCGTCGTCAGGTCGGGCCGCACCGTCGCATCGTGGTATTGTTTGACCTGATCGAGCGTCAGCTTGGTTAATGTCTCGGGAGTGGTCTCGCGTAGCGTCGGATCACCCGTGGGAACCAGCCCCAGGTCAAGCGCGCGCTGCGTCTGATAGCCGGGGCTGCGCAGCCTGCCGGCGACAAACTGCGCCGTTTGCTGGCGCGTAACGAGGAACGCATTCTCTGGCAGCGCCGGATGCAGCTCGTTGTCGGCGAGTAGCTGCACACCGCGCGAGAAGTACTCCTTCAGCACCGACAGCGAAAAGTTGAAGCCCGCGCTTTCATTGGCCGCAATATCGTCTAGCGCCTTCTGGAAGGCCAACCGGTCCAGCGTCTGCGTGCCGTAAGAGTAGAGCCCATCGAGCACGCCGCCCACGCCATCTTCGCCGGGAGGCGTTTGCAGATCGGCATTATTCTTCACCGAGCCGAGAACCGTCACAGTGGGGCTGGTCGGATCGGTGCGGACGATCAGGCGGATACCGTTCGACAGAGTCGTGTCGGAGACCGAAATAAAATTCGACGGAGCCTGAAGCTGCTGCAGCGGCCCGGCGGCCCATTCGGGCAGTTGCACCGGCTTGGTTGGCGATGAGGTCACCGTCTCGCTGCCGCCAAAGCCCTTTTCGGCAACCGGGCCTCCGCCGTTTACCGGCTTCAGCGTGGTGGTGATGGTGCTCGCGTTCAGCAGATACTGCTTGGCCACGCGATTGACATCCGCCAGCGTGACTTTGCGAATCGCGTCAATGTCCTCTTCCGGCGAGTTGCGCCCCTCGGCCGCGAGCGCCGCTGACCACACCTCGGCCAGTCCAGGAATGGAGTTGCGCTGGAACTCAGCCTGCGCAATCTCGCTGCGCTTGGCCGCGTCCACCAGGTCCTGCGGCACGCCATCGGTGGCGTACTTGTTCAGGATCTGCCGCATCTCGCTGATCGCATCCGTCGCGTCGGTGTTCGCGGGCAACGCCACGGCTCCATAGCCCACGCTGGCCTGGCGATAGTTCTCGGCCATACCGAACTCGGCGTCAAGAGCCTTGCCCGCCGGTACCATCCCGTACAGGTCGGCGCGCTGGCTGGCCAGCACATCGGCCAGGATCTGCGAGGCCGCGTAGTCCGGCGAGTCGGTTCCCGGGAAGCGATACGCGATGAAGCCGAGCACGTAGGGCAGATTGCTGTCGATCGAGAAGGTCTGCGACTGGAAGGGCTGCAGTTGGATCTGCGGCCGCGCCGGCAGCGGATGATCCGGCACGCTGCCAAACAGGTCTTTGATCTTGGCCAGCGTGGCGGCTGGGTCGACATCGCCCACAACCACCAGGATCATGTTCGAGGGCGAGTACCACCTGGTGTAGAAGTCCTTCAGCATCGCGCCCGTCGTTGCATCGAACGAGGCCTTGGTTCCCAGCGGATCGTGCGCGTACGGGGTGCCTGCAAACATCGCGCCGTTCATGCGGTCGATAAACTTGTAGGTGGGGTTCGAAAGGTCGCGCTGAACCTCCTGCTCGATGGCGCCGCGCTCCTGGTCCCACTCGGCCTGCGAGTCGTCTACGCCCTTCAGGCATGCGGCCTGTGCCTCCAGCGCGACATTCACATCCGCCGCCGGAACCGTCGCGAAATACTGCGTGATGTTCTGCTGGGTGTCGGCGTTGTTTTCGCCGCCGAGCAGGGCATAGATGGCCGCGGTCTGATCGGCCGTCATGCCCGTGCAGCCGCGAAAGGCCATGTGCTCCTGCGCGTGGGCCATGCCGGGAAAGCCAGCGGGCGTCTCATTGCCGCCCACGATGAAATTGGCCTCCACCGTTGCCACTGGCGCCAGTGCGCTGCGGATGATCACGACGTGCGCCCCGTTCGGCAGCGTCGCGCGGGTGACATTGTCCGCTTGCGTCGGGGCAGTGGGCTGCTGTCCAGGTGCCGCGTGTGCGCGCAGAGAGAGCAAAGCCGCGCAGATCAGAAGCGGCCAGAAGACAGACAAAGACCATTGCGGCAGAATTCGTTCGTTCTTCAACGTGAGATCTCCGTTTTTGGGTTTTTTCAGAATCCCGACTCTCGACAAACGCGCCTCTTCGATATGCTATCTGATTCGATGACGGCGATTGCGATATGTTGTTCGCCGGCCCGCGCGAAGGGAGGCGAGGGGCATTCCTTAGACGCGAGCGAACCGGCTTGCGGCCATTTCGCAAACAAATGCACTCCTGGCCAGACGAAGACGGTCACTGCGCCTTCTGGTCCGGTTGCGGGCCTGCGCCCCAGGGCAGAACGGCCGAAGGAAGACAGGACGGGCCCTCCGCGGTTGCCTTGAGGATTCCCTGCGCTTTGCCGAGGACGGACGGAAAATCCGCCACTTCCGCGTGGCCGCCGGAGTCGAGGGCCATGATCATGTGCGCGGTTTGGCCCTCCGATTCCAGGACCAGCGGAATTTTGGTTTGCGGGGGAAAGCCGTCGACAACGATCAGGACCGCCGTCGCGTCGGGCTCGGCGATTCTCAGCTCAAGTGTGCAATCCTGATCCAGTGCAACCAGAGGATGCGGCACGAGCGTACCGAGGATCGACAACTGATCATCCTTGCTGGACAGAATATAGCGGATTGGCTCGGCCGTCTTTGCCTGTGGCATCAGGCAAAGCTCGTCGCCGGGTGCCTTAAAGCTGGTCTCCTGCCCGGCATTTGGCTGGTGAGTCATTAGCAGACCCTGGCCATTGACGTAAAGGTCCTGGGGCTCGGCCGTCAATTTCTGCCCGACCGGCCAAACGCTCAGGTTGTACACCCTGTTCTCCGGAGCGCCGTCCGCGAAGACGCGATACCGTGCGGGCCTGTTTTGATGCGCGTCCTGGCCTTCGACCTTCTCGAACCGCAAACGCAGCCCCTCCGGGTTCAGGCTTCCGGCTTTCGGCGTATCCCATCGAACCTGGCGAACCAGCTCGGACAGCAAATCCTTTGAAGGAGCAGGCTGGCCCGGAAAGTCCGAGTAAATCAGGCCATCCTGGGTTTTGAAAGATTGGCCATGGGAAAAGACCGCGCATTGCAAGAAGGCAGAGAGCAAAATAAGGGCAGAGCAGTGGGGGGATCGGATCATAGACCCAGTGTCGATGATCCACATTGCAAACGCAACAAACGATGGTCCACTTCCGGTTGGGCCTTTCGCGACGGTTCCTGCGCGCGAGGCGTGCCTTACATCCGTGTCCGCCAACGGACCGGATCGCGGCTGCCGTGGAAGCAGGCAATCACAGTGAGGCTGTCGTCGGCTTCGACAATGAACAGCAGCGCGTAGGGATAGCGCCGCAGCAGGGCGCGGCGGATGTTTTTGTAGACGACGGGGAATTGACCGGGATTCGTGGCAATGCGTTCGACCACAGACTCGACCGCGACGCGAAAATTCCGGCCCAATCCCGGGACTTCGCGTTCGTACCAATCCCGCGCATTCATGAGTTCCTGGCGCGCCATGGGAGTAAGGATGACCGGGCGCACGAGGGTCAGCGCTGCTCCAGTTCGGCCTTCAACGCCGCCCAGGTTGTGCCTTCTCGCCGGTACTGGTCGAGAGTCTCAAGGCGGCGGTCCAGCTCGGCCTGTTGTGCTGCGGTCAAGGGGAGCTGGTCGGATTCGAGGCTATCCCATAGCTGCGCGATCAGAGCCAGGCGCTCAGGTGGGGTTAGCCGTGCAAGCTCGTCAGGGGTTAGCACATCCATGGCATCAAGGGTAAGGGAAAAGCTGGGCTGGCTCAAGGTGAAAACACGACTGGGTGTTTGGGCCACATGGATTCGGGCTTTCCCAGGTCCCGAAAGCGGGACCTGGGGCACCCATTTTTGTGCTGGATTTAATTCCCCAGGATCCGGGCCACCCGCCAAACGCAACAAACGATGGTCTAGTTCAGAGCGAGACTTTTGCCGCGATTCTGGCGCGCGAGGCGTGCTATCGCGGGTTTCAGAGACGAGAACTGGGGTACTCGGCTGCGCCGGTTCAAGATCGGCGCAAAGCCATCGACACCGCGCGGCGCTCCTGCGCAGGCAGGATCGGAACCTACGGCAATAACCCGCGACCTTACGCGGTCTTCACGGGTCACCTGGCGGTCCTTGGTTGCAATCCGCCCGCCATTCCGCTATCATTCATAGATGCGTTCAGAGGAAATCTCTGGACTGTCACTAGCACCACGGCTTTTGAGCGTAGCCTGTGCGGCAAGAATAACTTGACTGCGCGGCGGGCGCTCCCGCAAAGGGCGGGCTGGCAACTGCGGTGGGAGACGAGGGATGAATGGCTAAAGTCAGCAAGAATATTGCGAAGGCGCGCGCTGCCGTTACCAAGCCCGCCTATCCGCTGCCCGAAGCGGTGAGCCTGCTCAAGCAGGTCAAGTACGCGAAATTTGATGAGACGGTCGACCTGACCATGCGTCTGGGTGTCGACACGCGCCACGCCGACCAGATGGTGCGCGGCACAGTGGTTCTGCCGCACGGCCTGGGCAAGACCAAGACCGTGGCCGTGATCGCCACCGGCGACCGCCAGAAGGAAGCGCAGGATGCCGGCGCCGATTTCGTCGGCGGCGAGGAGATGGTCGAGAAGATCCAGAAAGAGAACTGGACTGATTTCGATGCGCTGATCGCCACGCCCGACATGATGAAGGTTGTGGGCCGGTTGGGTAAGGTGCTCGGCCCTAAGGGCCTGATGCCCAATCCCAAGACCGGCACGGTGACCATGGATGTGGCCGCGGCGGTAAAGGAGATCAAGGCCGGCAAGGTGGAGTTCCGCGCCGACAAGACCAGCCTGGTGCACGTGCCTGTGGGCAAACTGAGTTTCGAGCCGCAGAAGCTGATCGATAACGCCACTACGGTGATCACGTCGATCGTGCGCGCCAAGCCTTCGGCGGCCAAGGGCAAATATATCAAGAGCGTTACGCTGAGCTCGACGATGGGCCCCGGCGTGCCGCTCGATTCAGCCGTGGCAGACGCGGCGGGCAAGCACTGAACAGAGATCAGGTTTCAGAGATCAGAGATCAGTCAGCTCGTGCTGCGGTGAAGGCGGCGGCTGAACTGATCTGGATGAGAAATTGAGGCCGCTCAACGCGGCATGCAGGAGGCGGGGGTCAGCGGAAGTTCAGCAGGTGGCGTGATCGGTTTTTACTGATCTCTGATCTCTGGCCCCTGACCCCTGTCGAAGCGGAGCGAAGATAATGGCAATTTCGAAGGCAAAGAAGCAGGAAAAGGTCGAGCTGCTGACCAAAGAGTTGGAGAACTCGACGACCGCGATTATCGGCACTTTTACCAAGCTCACCGTCGCCAAGGATTTTGAGCTGCGCAAGGTGATCCGCGAGGCAGGCGGCAAGTATCGCGTGGTGAAGAACAAACTTGCGCCGATCGCCGGCAAGGGTACCAAGGTTGAGGCGGCGCTGAAGGGCTTGAAGGGTGTGACGTCGGTCGCGTTCACCTCGGGCGATCCCGTGGCGCTGGCAAAGGTCTTCGCCAAGTGGGTCGGCGACAACGCCGAGTACGAGTTCAAGCTGGGCATCGTCGACGGCAAGCTGCTGAATGTCGAGGAAGTAAAGGCGCTGGCCACCATGCCGGGCAAGGAGGAGATCTTCTCGAAGCTTCTCTTCCTAATCAATGCGCCCGCACAGCGGCTGGCGACTGTGCTCAACGCCACGGGCCGCGATCTGGCGGTGGTGCTGGGCCAGGGCGTGGAGAAGGAAAAGTTCTCCGCCGCCTAGTGGCGGCGCAGTTCATAGTTCCAAGTTCACAGTTCGCAGTTGATTCCTCGGAATTCCTGCTGAGAACTATGAACTAAGAACTGTGAACTAGAAAAAGGTTTTGGCCGAGAGGCAATTTGAAAGGGCGCGGGTCTGGCGCATCGGAAACTTTCAAGTCTTGCTTGCGCGGCTGGGGAAAGACAAATTCAAAGGTTCGGATTGGAGAAGAAGATGGCGGATATCGCGCAGTTGGAAGAACAGATTGTCTCGTTGAGCCTGCTGGAAGCGGCGGCTCTGGTGAAGAAGCTGGAGGAGCGCCTTGGCGTCTCGGCTGCTGCGGCGGCTCCGGTGGTCGTGGCGGGTGCAGCCGGCGGCGGCGCAGCGGCTCCGGCGGCTGCCGAGGAAAAGACCGAGTTCCAGATCATCCTAAAGGATGCCGGCGCCAACAAGATCAATACCATCAAGGCGGTACGTGAGGTTACCTCGCTCGGCCTGAAGGAAGCCAAGGATCTGGTCGATGGCGCGCCGAAGCCGCTTAAGGAGAACGCGACCAAGGAAGAGGTGGAGGCCATCAAGAAAAAGTTTGAAGGCGTGGCCACCATCGAGGTCAAGTAAGCATCGTAGGGAGCTTGCAAGGACCGCCGGGACGCGCTACGATAAAAGGTGCGCGTCCTGCGGCTCTTTTAGTGTTTTCTTCGAGAAGGGCGGAGCTGTTCGGCGCGTGGTGTGAGTGTCGGGTGGCGCGCAGCCGGATGCAGGTTTCCGAGAGCGTGGAGACTGCGGACGTGCTGGAGGTTAAGTGCCATAGTGTCAATGGGTTGTCTGAAGGTCAGGCAGGCAGGCATTGACGAGCGTTGTGTGGCTGGCGGGCGAGCGGCAGAAGCGATTTTGGGATCGGCGAGAACAAGGCAAAAGAATTCGGATGGGGGCACAGGCGATAAGCCGCGCTCGTGGGGCATTGCGTCCTCGCGGGCTTTTCGTGTCTAGCCTTTTGTCAGCAGAAAAAGAGATTTTGCTCCTATCTGCTTTGTGCGTATACCCTCCCTTCGCGGTTTTTCCCGTAGTTTGGGCTTGAACCGCGGCGCTCGACTCCCTCGATTGTGCGCAGTCTAGCCCATGGGGCGGATGCACGGCAATGCCCGCCACGCGTTATTCACGCAATGCTCATGTAACCCTGACCCGGTTACTCCCGGCAGGTCTTGAGGGTGAACCTCCTCAAGTTGCCGGCATCGCGTCGGGACTGGGAAGTGTAGTTCCGGCAGTCTGGTTTTTCGAATCACTATCGTATTCGCCGGCGCGATTGAGACTCGAGCGCCGACGCGGCATCTACTGCCGGAGCGACGAGCCTCAGGAGTGATCATGTCCAACGAGAAGCGCGCCATTCGCAGCAGGCTCGATTTTTCCAAGATTCCCACCGCAACCCAGATTCCCAACCTGATTGAAGTGCAGCGGCGCTCCTACGAGCGGTTCCTGCAGATGGACAAGCTGCCCAACGAGCGCGACGACTCGGGGCTGCAGTCGGTATTTGTTTCGGTTTTTCCCATCACCGACTTCCGCGGCATCTCGCAGCTTGACTTTGTCGACTTCTCGATCGGCAACTGGGAGTGCAAGTGCGGCCACCTGAAAGGGCTGCACCACCTGCGCACTGCCTGTGTGCATTGCGGCGCGATGGTCATCACTGATCCCTTCCTCCCCGGCGATGTGCTCTGCCAGAAGTGCGGCACCTACAACCGCAACATGCCGGACTTCTGCAACAAGTGCGGCGACCCGGTGAGCCTGCAGCTCAAGTATGACCAGCAGGAGTGCGAAGAGCGCGGCATGACGTTCTCTGCGCCGTTGAAGGTGACGGTGCGCCTGACCATCTACGACAAGGACCCCGAGACCGGCAACAAGACCATCCGCGACATCAAGGAGCAGGAAGTCTTCTTCGGCGATATTCCGCTGATGACGCCGAACGGCACCTTTATTGTGAACGGCACAGAACGCGTCATCGTTTCGCAACTGCACCGCTCGCCCGGCGTTTTCTTTGAGACAGCGAACAACCGTACCTATTTCCTGGGCAAGATCATTCCTTATCGCGGCTCGTGGGTGGAGTTCGAGTACGACCAGAAGAACACGCTCTACGTGCGCATCGACCGCAAGCGCAAGTTCCTCGGAACCATTTTCCTGCGCGCGTTGGGCCTGCGGTCGGACGAAGAGATTCTCAAGACCTTCTACACGGTCGACCGTATCCAGATCGCTGATAGCAAGCTCTTCTGGACGATTGCGGAAGAGGGTAAGGCGACGCATCTGCTGGGCGCCAAGCCCGCACACGCAGTGGTGCACAAAGGTGAGGAGATCGCGCACTCGGGCCGCAAGATCACCGGCCACTCTCTCAAGGCGATCCGCGCCGCGGGCATCGAGAAGATCGAGGTCGAAACGGCAGAACTCGACGGCGCACTCACGGCGGCCGATGTCATTGACACGTCCACTGGTGAAGTCATCGTCGAGGCGAATGTTGAACTGACTGCAGACCGACTGCACAAGGTTTTGGCCTCCGGCGCGACCAGCTTCGAGGTCTTCTTCCCCGACCGCGATGACGTGGGCAACATTATCACCAACACGCTGAAGCGCGACTCGGTGCACAAGCCGGAAGAGGCGCTCATCGAAATCTACCGCAAGCTGCGTCCCGGCGACCCGCCAACGCTGGATACTGCGACTGCGCTCTTCGAAGGCATGTTCTTCGATCCGCGCAAGTACGATTTCTCGCGCGTGGGCCGTTTGAAGTTCAACATCAA
>JASHVE010000331.1 GCA_030039675.1 Acidobacteriaceae bacterium
GATGGGTCCCCGGAGGTTCAGGCTGGGAGCGACGGGCCGGCAGTTTCGGCTGCATCGAGAACAGGAAGCGGAGGCTAACCATGGAAATGGAGTTCACCGCCAGGCAAGTGAAGATCTCCAGGGCGTTGCGGACGCAGGCTGAAGAGGGTCTGCAGCGGATTGCGCGGATACTGGGCAAAGGTACCCATGCCAGCATCACTTTCAGCGCGCAGCGGCATGTGCAGATCGTCGAGCTGATCGTAAAGGGACGGCTGCTGAAGCTGGCTGCCGCCGGCAAGGCGGACACACTGGAGTCGGCGCTGCGGCAGGCGATTGCGCACGCCGAGCACCAGGCGCAGCGCTATCGCGACCGGCGGCTGGTGAGCAAGCGGCTGCCCAAGGAGGAAAAGGTGCTGACCGCGCTGCCTGTGGCGCGGCCCAAGGCGCGCGTTTCTCCGGCGGCGGAGGCCGGCGAAGACGGTCAGGGGCGCGCGAGGGCGAAAGCACGGACTTCGATTGCGGTGCACTCCTTCCCGGCGAAGCCTGCAGTGGTGGAACCGCACATTGTGAAGAACGGCGAGGCGGTTGCGCTGCGGCCCATGACGATCGAAGAGGCCGTGAAGGACGCCGAGTTTCGCGACCGCGACCTGCTGATCTTCCGCAATGCGTCAGGCGACGTTTTTGTGCTGCATCGCCGGCGCGACGGACAAATGGAACTGGTCGAGATTCCCTGACAGACTTCTGCCGCTTCTTTTTTCGGCGCCGGCTGCTGCAACGCGGCGGTGCGCGCAATGGGTTGCCATGACCGCGCTCGGTTGCAATTACTTTGGTCAGGCCCACTGCCCGCTTTTGGGGATGGCTGGCCCGCCCGCTTCAGCATACGATCACCTGCATGGCGATAAAGGTTTTGGGGTCCGCCATCAAGCCGGAGCCACAAGAAAATAAAATAGAAGATCAGGCGAATCCAGAAAAAGCGAACCATTGGAATCTGCCCGCCAATGCAGACTCCGCCGATCAATGTGCGATTCTCGACGCACTGCCGGTGCTGGTGTTTCTGGAGCGCGCTGGAATAATCGTGTTTGCCAACGCCGAGGCGCGGCAGATGCTGGGTGCCGTCGACACGGAATGGGTTCCGCGGCCCATCGAAGAGGTGCTGTGGGGACTGTTACCCGGCACGGCCGAACCGCAGACGCTGCTGACCGGAACCCGCAGAGGCTCTCCGTTCCACGCTACGCTGCCGGCGAAAAACGGACGCCTGCTGCCGGTGGAAGGATCGTACGGCATCACCGATGCCGAGCTGCGCGAATCGGTCATCGTCGCGCATCCCGGCGGACGGAGCCGCGCGCCCAAGACGCGCCTCATGGAAGATGTGCTGGCAAGCATTCCCGAGGGTGTTGCGATCGAGCTGGGCAATCACGTGGTGTACACGAACCCGGCCTTTACGCGCATGTTCGGGTACACGCCCGAAGAGGCGGCCGGTGAGAGCCTGCGTGAATTGATTGTGCCGGAATCGCGGCTGGCGGAGCACGCGATGCTGGCGAAAGATGCAAACGAGCAAGGCCGCGTGCTGCTGGAGACGGTGCGCAGGAACAAGGCCGGCGAGTTGGTCGACGTGAGCCTGCAAATGGCGCCGCTGCTGGTGGATGGCGCGCGCTTCGGCCACGTCTTCACATTTCGCACCACCTGCGAACGCAAAGAATCCGAAGCCAAAGTACAGCACGACGCCCTGCACGATGGGCTCACCGGCCTGCCCAATCGCGCGCTGTTTACTGATCGCGTAAGCCTGGCATTGAGCCGCAGAGCGCGACGCCCGGACCTGGCGTGCGCCGTGATCTATGTGGACATGGATCTTTTCAAGGAGATTAATGACGCGCTGGGCCATGCCGCAGGCGATGTGCTGCTGAACTCAGTAGCCGAGCGGCTGCGCGGATCGCTGCGCCCGCAGGACACCGCTGCGCGGATGGGCGGCGATACGTTTGCCGTGCTGGTGGAAGACCTGATGTGCGCAGGCGATCTGGAAGGAATTGCCGAGCGGATCTGGCGAGAGATGGCGCGGCCCTTCGATCTCTTCGGGCACATGATTCAGTCCGGAGCCAGCGTGGGCGCGGCGATTGCAGAGCCGGAGCACACCTCGCCCGATCTGCTCATGCGCGACGCGGAGCGCGCGATGTGCCGTTCGAAACAGGCGGGCGGCGGGCGCTGCGAGATGTTTCGCAAATATTCCAAGACGCGCAGTCGCGCACAACGGCTGCCGTCCGGTGTAGCATGAGCGCATGACGCCTCGAAAATCGGCGCCCCAACCGGCGAAGCGTAAGAAGACAGGCCGGGGAACGGCCAAGGAACTGGTCATTGTGACCGGGATCTCCGGCGCGGGCAAGGCTTCAGCCCTGAAGGCCTTCGAGGATCTCGGTTTTCACTGCGTCGATAACCTTCCCCTGGAGCTTCTGCCGGATTTTGCGGCGCTGGTGAGTAACTCCTCTGAGGTGGAGCGTGCAGCGATTGTGGTCGACGTTCGCGAAGGCCCCACGCTGGATCGGCTCCCCGAAATTCTGAAAGACGTAAAAAAGCTGCTGCACACCCGGGTCGTATTTCTTGACGCGCAGGATGCAGTGCTGGTGCGGCGCTTTTCTGAGACTCGGCGGCCGCACCCGCTGGGTCTCACCGAGACGGTGTCGCGATCGATTGTGGAAGAGCGCCAGCTGCTGGACCCGATCCGCAATGTGGCCGACACGCTGATCGACACTTCGAACTTCAACGTCCACGAACTGCGTACGCACATCCAAAGCCGTTTTGGCGCACGGGACGGAACGACTCACCTGCTGGTTTCGTGCCTGAGCTTCGGCTTCAAGAACGGCGTTCCACTGGACGCGGACATGGTGTTCGACGTGCGGTTTCTTCCCAATCCGCACTTTGTGCCGGAGTTTCGCAAGAAGACCGGGCTCGATCCCAAGGTCGCCGCGTATGTGCGGGGATTTCCGCAGACAGAGGAGTTCCTGGGCAAGGTGACTTCGCTCATGCTCTACCTTCTGCCGCACTACGTGAAGGAAGGCAAGAGCTACCTTACAGTGGCTTTTGGCTGCACCGGCGGCCAGCACCGCAGCGTGATGATGGCCGAGGAGATGAGCTGGCGGCTCGAGAAAGCCGGTTACCAGGTGAAGGCTCTGCACCGGGATATTGTGCGCGGCTGAACAGCGGTCGCGTCAGTGCGCGGCAAGATCGTCGAGCCATCGTGCAAGTGCATCGGCAAATGCTCGGCTGGCTTTTTCTCCCGGCGGCAGCCAGACGAGCATCTTGCGCGCAGAAACCGTCTGAAAGGCGGCTGGCTCTTTGGCGGAGCCATTCGTAGCCGCGCCGGAAGCTGGCAGAAACCACAACGACGGTATATGCACAGATGCCGCGGCTGCGTTCAGATCGTAGCGGTCGCGCATGAGCAGGCGCGCGGGGATAAGGCGTGCGCGGGCATCGCTGAAGACTGCGCCGGTCGGGTCTTCCAGCGGCGATTCGAGGACCACGCCGGCGAGCCGCGGATGAGACGCTGCCAATTCGAGCGCCAGATTTGCGCCGAGACCGCCACCCGCGACCACGATTGCGTTCACCGCGATGTGGCGCGTGGCCGTCAGATAATCGAGAGCCCAGCCGGCATCTTGCAGCCAGTGCTTTTCGCTGGGACGCATGAACTTGCTCCGGCCGTAGCCGCGGTAGTCGAACGCAAAGACGTTCGCGCCCGCCGCGTGAAGCTGCGTAAGGTGGTCCACGGCGTTGCTGAGATTCCCATCCTGGCCGTGCAGGTAGAGCACGGTGTAGCGGCTGAAGCGTGCGTCGGGCGCTGCGGGAATCCACCAGCCGCTGAGCTGCGGAAGGCCGGATTCAGAGGGTGCAAAGCTGATTGACTCGAAGGGAAGGCTGGCAGCGGCGGGTGTGCGTATGATGTTGGCGGAGGGGTGATAGAGCAGTTGCCAGCTCCCCTGCCAGAATAGAAGGCACAGCGTTCCCCACGCGCAGAGAATCGCCGCGCCGAGCACCATACCCAATGCCCAGAGCAGCCAACGGGCGGAAACGAGGACGGGCTGCGCCGTGTGCGGAGCGGCCGAAGCCGATCTTTTTCGGGCAGCGTTTGCCGGCGCGCCGATGGGCTGCCGGGCGGCGTATTGAACCTTGGCTTTTTTGCGCGGCATGAGTTGACGTGCGTAGGCCGCCTGCGAGGACGGCGCCCTTTTATGCTAAACCGCAATACGCGCCGGGCGGGAAGGCGAAGACCGCATGCCGGCACTTGGCTGAAAGGGTGTAATATGACTCTTTGCGGAAACGATTACGTTAACGAGGGAGACTGACCCGATATGGCGGTGCAGAAGGAACGAATTGCGAAGCCGAAGGTAGACGAAGTCCTGCTCGTCACCAGCGGCGACCTGCGGCTTTCGGCCAACCAGGCTTGCTGGCCGGCACAGCGGGATATGGAAGAGAAGCTGACTGCGGCGTTTGCGCAAAAGGGCTACAAGCTGGTTCGCGCGCACGCCTACAGCGAGGAAGAAAAGCACGGCTTCATTTCGTCGCAGCGCAAAGGGATGGACGTCTTCATGAAGATTCATCCCCAGGCCAAGCTCGTGTTTGCGACGGCCGCATGGCAGTACAGCCACCATGTGCTGCCTGGACTGCGCAGCCACAAGGGACCGATTCTTACGGTGGCGAACTGGTCAGGGCAATGGCCGGGGCTTGTAGGGCTGCTGAACCTGAATGGATCGCTGATCAAGGCCGGAAGAAAGTTCTCGTCCATCTGGAGCAGGGATTTCACTGACGAGTTCTTTTTGAACGCACTCGAGGAGTGGCTGCGCGACGGCAAGATCACGCATGACCTTTCGCACGTCCACGCGCTGGACAAGGCCAGGCTGCCCGCCGAAAGCGCGGAACTGGGCGGTCAACTGGCGCGGGAATTGAAACGCCGCAAGGCGATCCTGGGCGTCTTCGATGAGGGCTGCATGGGGATGTACAACGCCATCATCGACGATGAGCTGCTGAACCCCGCAGGCCTCTACAAAGAGCGGCTGAGTCAGTCGGCGCTGGTGGCCAAGATGCGCGCGGTGAGTGACGCCGAGGCACGTGGGGTGTACGACTGGCTGACCGCCCGAGGCATGAAATTCGACTTCGGTACAGACTCAGCGAGCCAGCTCACGCTCGAACAAGTGCTGGAGCAGTGCAAGATGTACATTGCCGCGGTGCGCATCGCGAAGGAGTTCGGTTGCGACGCGGTCGGCATCCAGTATCAGCAGGGCCTTAAAGACATGACGCCTGCCTCTGATCTTGCCGAAGGACTGTTGAACAATGCCGACCGACCGCCGGTTTATGCTGACGTCACACACGAAGAGCTCTACGCAGGCAGTCCGCTGCCGCACTTCAATGAAGTAGACGAGTGCGCCGGAGTGGATGCGCTCGTGACGAACCGCTGCTGGAAAGCGCTCGGGCTCGATCCCTCGACGACGCTGCATGACGTGCGCTGGGGCGAGCATTACAGGAGCAATGGTTCGGGCGGCAATCTGGACGCGTTTGTGTGGGTCTTCCAGATTTCCGGGGCGGCGCCGGCGAATCACTTCGTCAACGGCTATGCGGGTGCAAAGAGCGAGCGGCAGCCGGCGATGTATTTCCCGCTGGGAGGCGGATCGCTGAAGGGCGTGAGCAAGCCGGGCGAGATCGTCTGGAGCCGCGTGTTTGTGGAAGGCGGCAAGCTGCACTGCGACATGGGCCGCGGCACAGCCGTCACGCTGCCGCAGGAGGAAACCGAACGGCGCTGGCGCGAGACCACGTCGCAGTGGCCGATCATGCATGCCGTGCTGCACGGCGTAAGCCAGAACCAGATGATGGCGCGGCATCGCGCGAACCACGTGAACGTGGCCTATGCGCCCGACGCCGAGACTGCCGGCAAGGCGCTGGCCACGAAAGCTGCAATGCTTGCGGAACTGGGCGTCAACGTACACCTGTGCGGGGTTGAGCAAGGCACGTAAGGG
>JASHVE010000332.1 GCA_030039675.1 Acidobacteriaceae bacterium
CCACTGTGCATCCGTCAAATCGCTGGGATACATGTCCAAACGCTAACCGCCCAATCTTCCCGCGCATATAGCTTCTCGGCTTCCCTTACCTAGTTTCTAAACAGGTTCTTAGTGAATGTCACGCATGCGCAGGAACATCAGCGCGGCGCTGATCCAGAAGACCAGCATGCCGCCGAGAACGGCAAGGCAGGTGCGCAGACCTGTGCGGCGGTCCGAGGGAAACTGCCAGTCGGCGAGGCTCTGGCCTTCGCACTCGGTTGTCGCGTTCTTCAACAGATCGGTGGTTTTGCTCTTCGTAATATCGTCGCAGTTATTGGCGTAGTGGTGCGCTTCGCCTTCCAGCACCAGCGACGCCTCAAAGGCCCAGCGTGACGGCACAGCCTTCGCCACCTGCTGCATGACCGTCGGCATCTGGTGGATGGGAATAAGGCCGCCGCCAAGCGCAATCACCGGCAGCAGGATCAGCGGCAGCATCGCGATGGCTGCTTCCGTGGTGGAGGCGCGTGCGGAGACGCAGAGCCCGACGGCCGCACCCACGAGCGACGAAAGATAGAGCACGGCGAGAACCTGCAGGAAATTGCCTTGCAGATGGCAGATGAACGTGACGATGCCCAGCAACGTGGCGCACTGCAAAAGGCACAAGATGGCCGCAATGGTGAGCTTGGAGAACAGATACGACGGCAGCTTGAGGCTCACCATCCGCTCGCGCTGAAAGATGGACCATTCACCCACAATGTCGCGGGCAACATTGTTGCAGCCGAACCAGACGGCGGCGATCACCATGAGAAACTCGAGAGCGCCGGTGCTGCGCGCGACTTTGTCCCAGTCCGCGGCGGCAGAATAGCGCAGCGAGCCAAAGACGGCGCCGAGGAGGGCGCCGAAGAGCGGCGCCTGTGCCAGCAGGATGATGCTTTGCGCGCGGTCGCGGGCTTTGAGAACGATGTTGCGGCGAACGAGCGTCCACCATTGGCCAAATCCGAAGCCACGCCTCGAGCTTTGCGCTCCCCGTTCCTGCGAGGACGGAATTTTGCCAGAGCGGTCGGTGACGAAGAGCCGCTTGTAGCGTGATTGCTCGTAGGCAGCGGACCATTCCGCGGTTGGTTTTTGCGCCAGCCCGCTGAGCAGCATCTCCGGGCTGAGCTCGCTCGTCGACTGCCGATGCGAGGGATTGAAAAATTCGATCGAGTCGGGGTATGCGGGGCCGAAGTAAGCCAACGCGCCGGTGCCGCCACGATCGCGCGAGATCATGATCAGGTTGTCGAAGAGCTTGAAGATGTCGAGACTCGGCTGATGAATCGTTGTTACGATCGTCGTGCCTTCGCGGGAGAGCTTCTTGAGCACCTGGACCACATTCTCTGCGTCGTAGGAAGAAAGCCCAGACGTAGGCTCATCTAGGAAAATAACCGGCGCCTCCGCGATGAGCTCCATGGCGATGTTGACGCGCTTGCGCTGCCCGCCAGAGAGCACCCGTTTTTCCTGGGAGCCGATGATGGTGTTCTTCTTGTCCTGAATGCCGAGACTATTCAGCACGGCATCGATGCGCTGCTCGATCTCAGGATCGGTCAGGTCGGTGCGCAGCTTCGCGGTGTAATAAAGCGCTTCGCGCACGGTGAGCTCCGCGTGCACGATGTCGTCCTGGGGGACATAGCTCATCTGCTGACGAAAGCGGTCGTAAAACCGGTAGAGATCGCTTCCGTTGAAGAGGACACTCCCTGCGGCGGGCGCGCTGTAACCGTTGATGGCTTTGAGGAAGGTCGTCTTGCCGGCGCCTGCCGGCCCCATCAGCGCCACCAGCTCTGCGGGAAAGATGCTGAGCGAAACCGCTTCGAGAAGGCGATGACCATCCGGCGCATTGATGGTGGCGGCGGTCACTTCGACGGTGACGTTGCCGAGGTATTCGCGCTTGGCCAGCTCGCCATCCTCAAGCAGCGTGAAGCGGAAACTGCCCAGGCCGATCTCGTCGCCGGAGCGCACGAGAGTGCGGCCGCTGATGCGCACGCCGTTCACATAGGTTCCGTTGCGCGAGCCGAGGTCTTCCACATAGACGCCTTCCGGCGTGCGGTCCAGAGCCGCGTGGCGCCACGAGATCATGGGATAGTTGAGCGGATAACCGGAGGCAGGGTCGCGTCCCAGCAGCATGCGATTACCCTGGAAGCGGATGCGCTCGAACTCACCTTCGCCCTGGATGAGTTTTTTCTCACGCAGGATGCGGCCGGCGGAGATTTTGAACGATCCGAGATAAATCTCATCCGCGGGATCGAGCACCGACCGCTTGATCTTGTTGTCGATCCGGTTGAGGGCAGTTCCGTTAGCGGAGTTCAAGTCTTCGATGATCCACTGATTGCCGTTCTGCACGATGCGCGCATGCTTGCGCGAGATCATCGGATAGTCCAGCTGAATCTCATTCTCAGGACCGCGGCCGATGTTCAACACCAGCGTGGCCGGTAATTGGCTCCGGGAATCCCTAGCAGCGGGCAAAGAAGCTGAGCGGTCAGCCGCCACGGGCCAGGGAAAGGCGAGGCTGGGCCCGAGAGTGACCTGATCGCTGCGCGACACGTAGACAGGAGTTCGCGGCGCGAGGCGCTGACCGTTGACATAGGTGCCGTTGGTCGAGCCAAGATCTTCAAGGACATACTGTGTGTTGTGCAGGCCGAGGCGGCAATGTTCGGCAGAGACGGTAGGCTGGTCCACAACAATGTCACAGGCGGGTGAGCTTCCCACCTTCCATAGCGCGGTGCGGGCCGTTACGGAGTCTGACATAGGCCGTGCGAGGAAAAGCTGCGTAATGTTAGCACACGCACGCAGAAAATCGACGGCCTTCCGGCAAGAGAGTTCGCGGCCGCGGGCGTGCAGCTCACGCTCTACGATAACCTGCGAAGAATGCCAGCGCCGCGCCGGCTTTATCGGGAAAGACCCAGATCCGCAATGATGGGTGAATTTTTCACCAGGTGCACCAGTCTCTCGAAGGAGGCACGCCACATCGACATCTGCCAGAAATACTCGGCGGCGGACGCGAGACCCGTGTGACGCAGCTCCAGAATGCTGCTGCCGAAGTTGCCGCGCAGCCGGATGTCAACCATGCTGCATCCCGGCGAGACACCTATGTTGAGCCACGTGAAGAGCATCTTGCGCTGCCTGCATACCAGGAACGAGCCGGTTACGCTGGTGTTCAGGTTTCCACCTGAGTAAAACTCAAGGCGGAAGTCATTCTCGGAGCGCGATGCCCCCACGGAGGCATCTGCTTCATTTCCGGGAAGGCAGAGCCATGCTTCCAGATACTCCGGGACGGTGAGCAACTGGAAGATGCGGCGCACGTCGGCATTGAGGCAAATCGAGGTTCCAATACTCCAATGGGCGGCGCGCAAACGGCGATGTGGACGAGCGCCCTTGCGGCTCGCTCGCTCGAGCAACGGTGCTTGTTTGGTCATGGCTATGCGGACCTCTACACACTGCCCGGGGAAGCAGCAAGCCGTCCTCCAGAAAGGATAAACGACCGCACTTAGTGACCAATAGAAGAAATTTGAGGCCGAGTTGCCCAGGAGATGAGACGAGCAACGGGCGGAACACGCGGTCGATTGTGATCGTCTACCAATTCTGAAATTATTGAGCAATCATCTTCCAATTCGCATACATCACTGGGCGATCAGTCAATACAAACTGTTAATGGTTGGTTAACTCAGATAGCTTCTAGGCATTGCACCGACGGGTGCGGGCGCACATCATTACTCACCGTAGCCGGTGAAGTTCCCGTTGGTTGCAGCCGAGAAGGAAAGCGGCAGCTTGATCGCGGCTTCGACGTGGGTCGAGTCAAGCTGGCGCAGCACGAATGAGCCGCTGTCACCGTAGTGCAGGCGCAGACGGCTCTTGATATTGGCCAAGCCAACCCCCATGCGCTCGGCCGGCTTGCACCCGTCGGAACGCAGGCCCATTCCGCTGTTCACCACGCAGGCACTGATCTGATCACCATCCTTATGAACCTTCACGAACAACTCGCCGCCTCGATCCAATTTGGAGATGCCGTGCACGTAGGCATTCTCCACGATGGGCTGCAGAATCATTGCGGGAACCAGGGCATCATGCAGCTCGGGTTCCACAGAGATATTCTGCTTCACTCGTCCGGCATAGCGTTG